>JAFDIC010000298.1 GCA_019308525.1 Deltaproteobacteria bacterium | reverse complement strand
TCGAAGGTTCGGTCTTGAATCGATACCGATTGCCGTCGTAGTCCAGGTACCAGCATGTATCATAAAGCTGATCAAGCGCCTTTTGGAGAAGCACCGGATCATCTCCAGGTTGAAGGACTCCAAGCAGAAGATCCGCAGGGGCAACTCCTGAGGCCACTCCTTGGACGATACTATGAAGGAATATGACTGTGCTGGCCCGCATGGCGTAAGGCCGCTTTCCCGCCTGAAGTAGGGGGTCATCAATAATCTGGGAATGGGCTTTGGATCCTTTTAGCGGGGTAGTAATATCCGCCTCGACAACATGTCTGAAAGCCGGTCTCTGCAACCTGCTTGTAAGGTCATTGAGTATATCCTCAACAGCAAGGTCAAGATGGCAGGGGTGAATGAGTAAGGTCTCTTTTGGCCTTTGTCCCCAAAGCCTCCGGATGACCATCCCCAGGAGCCTGAGGGCGCCCCGGGTCTTTTGGAAATTCGGTATAGTGGATGTCTTTCGATTTAGCGTGGTGAGCAACTCGGGATGAAAAGGGTAGGCGGTTTCCATCTCTCGAGTGTATTCGGCCTGGACAGCACGCGGCGGCAGGTCCACACCTTGCCCCAAGAGTTGATTGAAGTAATTATTGTAAAGAGCGGCAACTTCAGACGCTGCGTCAGAAGAAATGGACTTGAACATACGACGAGTGACAATGGGAGCAATCTCCGTTTCAGCAGTAGGGGTGATTACTCTCTCTTGGCGCGCAGACACTCTGGAAGCTTCCTCCAGGGACTCAAGGATTTGTGCGGTTTCTGGGGCAAACGCGTCTGTTGACTCTGCAAGGGTGTAAACCACCACGACATTTTCCAGGGTAGCGGCTGCACCGAGAAGAGCCATGAGATAGGCCGTCGACATATCTGCAAGGTTTGTATCCGCTACCCTAATGCCCCTTGCTGCCCTCAGGTAGGCGGCAAATTCATCTATGAGAATAAGCGTTGGCTCCTTGCCCAATAGCTCTTTTATTCTTGCCTCCCCGGGTCGGCCCCGTTCCCTGTCGTTTTTTTCCATTATCTTGTAGCCGTCGGGGCCAGCCGCTTGAAAGGCCATTTCTCCCCAGAGGGTGTATGTAGTTATGTCACCATGAATCATCCCACCGCTCGGATCAAGATCAGAGCCGGACAACGGGACAATACGGATAGGCTTTGATGGGATGAATTCCGGATTCAACAGATCGGAGACTGAGTCGGCAGATACCTTTCCGCTCGCAAGGTGATAAAGAGCGATAAGATTGTGTGTTTTCCCGCCTCCGAAGGAGGTCTCCAAACGGATGACAGGGCTATTTGCAGGCTTAGCGCCAGTCAATCGCCCCAGGACTTCATTCAATAGAGTCTTAAGGCCGTCGGTCCTATAGGTATGCTCGAAAAAGATCTTGGGATTCTTATAGACATCTTCAGCTTTGCCAAGATGGACATCACTCAGGCTGGCACGAAAGATTTCATCCTTGAGCTCACCCTCCAGGACCTCGTCCCTCGGTTGGCAACTTTCGAAGATCGTCTTCATTCTTCTCTCCACCGTGTTTCAAAACAACAAGTCATGATCAAACGATATGTCAACAGAAATTACTTTCATATTCAATAGCTTCTGAGAGAAACGCAAACCTTTCGTTTCCAAATCAGGAAGACAAAATCCCCCCTCTCTTTCTTGAGATACAGGGTCTCTTGGTGCTTTATCATATTTTCTCCCTTCCAAACCAAAGTAGATGCATCAGAAGAGCTTAAAGTAGATCATCACATATTTATCACGGACCATAATTGATTGTTTTGACTGATTTTTTAATAATAGAACCGTGCTTGAAAGTCAATTGAAACTTACGGATATTCCATTCCTTCATGCGGCCATCTTCATGGCAATGTTTAGGGCCTTCTTGTTGATCCGACTACTGTCACCGAACCAGAGGCTATTCAGCCTGTTGTCCCGTGTCTCACCCCGAAAACAGTTCAGGTACTCGTTTACCGCATTGTAGGCACCCCAGTAGTTTCTCCCGGCCAGTTGACTTCCTCTCCCAGCTTCAAACAATCGCACTACACAAGGGACGACTTTTTCCTGTTTCTCCTTCTCTGCGCATACCTTTCCATTCTTGATGTCCTTCTGTTTCGATTTCGGCCTGTCCCTGAACGTGAAAAAACAGATAAATGTATGATTTTATTATCGAGGACCAGGGCAAAACCAGATGTCTTGTTTGATTCTATCCGGCAATCTGTCCCCAATCCGACTGATGGGCGAGTCTCAATTGGAGATGAGCGGGAGACCTTCATGAAATCGGTGACCGCACTTTTCAGGGCCTTGTGCTCTTTTCCCGTGTCAAACCAGTCAATGGCGTCCAGGGCATAGCTTTCAACCAGTTTATTGAAAACCTTTGAGAAAGAGTCTGCTTTCCCGAAGCTGTCCATTCCTACAACCCTTCCGTTGATCATGAAAATCGCTCCAACCTGTGAATCGATTAGTTTGAAATGTCTCACATATTCCTGGATTGAGGGCCTGTCTTTTTCATAGATATCAGCCATGGCCATGCTTGGAGACTCCACCCCCCGCCTTGAGGCCTTCTCTGAGATCTCATCCCATATGGCGCTCTGGTTCGACATGTAATCCCCTGATGATCTGAGTGAAAATTGAACCTGCTCCGATTTCATGGCCCGAAGGGAGGGTGACATGACACGCTCCTTGCTTGAAAAGCGAGGGCTGTCATAGGACCATCTACCTTGTTCCACACAACTCACGGGGATAATAATGGTAGTGTTCGCCTGGATCAAGATAGTGGTATTCACGATGCGGTTCTGTTTTGCCCCGACAAGTTCTTCGCCATCCAGTATTAGGACCATTTTGGGAGAGTTGTTGATGACCTTGAGTTCTGGGACCGTTCCTTCATCCCCCACTTCGAGCACTTCGATTACACCTTCTGAGAGTGCCTCATCCAGCAGAAGATAATCCAAGTCCAGGGAATAGCTCGACAGGAGAGGGAACAAGGTCAAGTTCTTGTAGGATTGCTTTCGCCCGATTTTGGCCTGGTTCAAGTATTCCTGTATAAGCTCTTGCATTGGCATCACATCCTTTCATTTTAGATTTGCAGGCATTGTAACAGGTGGGTTTGACAGATACGGTCAAAACCGGATAACTTTTTTGGAAAAAAGCCATGAGTGAAGGATCAATAGAAATTTGGTTCATGAGGAAAATTTGTTGATAAATTTGTTATTCTTTGTTTAACTGGTTGATATTTTTGGCAATGGAAGAGGGAATCCCATGGCCCGGGGCGATCAACTCTCAAGACAGTGGAAGATAATCCAGACTTTGATTTCCTCCAAAATGGGCAAATCAGCCGCCGATCTTGCTGAAGACCTGGAATGTCATCCAAGGACAGTTTACCGGGATCTTGGAGCCTTACAGGCAGCCGGTTTTCCAATCTACACTGAAAGAATTGAAGGCAGAAACCTCTGGTCCTTGCTGGATACGCTGAAACACCAGATCCCCATTCCGTTCAGCCTCCCTGAACTGATAGCCCTTTATTTTTCCAGTGACATGATGAAGGTATTCCGGGGAACCGTTTTTTATGATTCCCTTGAATCCCTCTTCCAGAAAGTCAAAACCACCCTGCCGCCTGAATCGAAAAAATTCATCGAAAACGTGGAGCAGACCCTGCACCTGGGAATCAAGCCCTACAAGCAATACTCTAAATTCAAAGAGATCATCAACAGGGTCAATGACGCGGCCATAAACAAGAGATCCATAGAGATGGTCTATTACACCATGAGCCGGAAAACGGAGTCCAGGCGAAAGGTGGATCCGTATAAGATCTGGTTCTTCAACGGGACATTTTACTTGATCGGCTTTTGCCATGTGAGAAACGAAGTGAGGATATTTGCCCTGGACAGAATCAAGATGCTCCACCAGACAAAGGATACCTTTGAGGTTCTCGATAATTTCAGCTTGGAGGAGTTCATAAGCCCAAGCTTCGGAGTGTTTCAGGGAGAGCCCGTTCACATCAAGGTATGGTTTTCACCTGATGTGGCCGGTTACATCAAGGAAAAGATCTGGCACAAGAGCCAGGAGATATATCCCCAGGGAGACGGGTCCATCCACTTTGAAGCCGAGGTGGCAGGGACGGAAGAGGTCAAGTCATGGATCATGAGCTGGGGGTCCCATGCCCTGGTTCTTGAACCGGAATCCTTGAGAAGTGAGATCAAGGCAGAGGCCGAGGTGTTGATTCGTGAATACCGCCAGCGCATTGAGAAGGAAGAAAGACCTTTGAGGGCATGACGGGATAGTCAAGGCCGACAAGCCGCCGCATCCAGGCGCACCGGGGTAGACAGGTGTATGATTGATCCTGAAATGGCAAGATCTCTTGGCCAAGGAGGGAACCATGGGGGTGAAATTTTTTGGCGACACGGGGGAATTTCTTGAGGGTCTAAACGGGTGAGCCCACGAAATGGGTTGACAAGGAGAGGGGCCTCTGTTAGAGGTGATGTTGAACCAGGTGCCTGAAGGAGGCTTAATAGGGAACCGGGTGAGAATCCCGGGCCGGCCCGCGGCTGTGAGTGGGGACGAAAGCTGCGGCATGCCACTGTCATGCACCTCGATTACAGGAACCAGCATAGGCGTATCAGGGGCCTTTGCCGGACGGATAATTGAGGGCTGGACGGGAAGGCGCAGCGAGTAGGGTGATCCACGAGTCAGAAGACCTGCCTGGACACAAGGTGTAGCCCCGCGGACAGGGTGAAACCTCCCGATTTGGCGGATAAAAAAGGGACATCCCCGGATCGACACGGATCGGTCCGGGGTTTTTTTTGAAAGGGGGCGTGTTCATGCACATGTACTGGCGTGTCATGGGCGAACTGGAGGAACTGGGGGAGACCCTGGTATTTCACGACCCATCGGTCTTGAGGGAATACGTGAAATGGTGCCGGAAGAAGTCACCTGGTTCTTGCCCGGCATTCAAGACCAACCCCTTTCTTTCGCCTCAAGTCTTGGGCAACCTGGAAAAAGTTTAGCAGGAGGTACGTATTATGAGGAAAATAGGTTTTTGGCTTGCGGCGATAATGCTTTTTTTGGCCATTACTCCTTCGCCCTTTGCAATGGGCCGGGCGGAAAACAAAAAGGCCATAGTACTCGCTTCTTTCGGGACCTCATATCCAGAGGCCTTGAAAGGCATTACCGGTATAACCAGGGAGGTCGTAGGGGCATTTCCGGGAATAAGGGTCAAAATGGCCTTTACATCCAGCATCATCAGGGAAATATGGCAGGAGCGACGGGGCGATAAGGAATTTTTCAGGGAGCACGAGGATATTCCCCG
>JAFDIC010000297.1 GCA_019308525.1 Deltaproteobacteria bacterium | reverse complement strand
CATGCGGTTGGGTAGTATAGTTTCAAGGATAGGCTGGATCAAGCGAATTGGATACCTTCTATCCTCCCGGATACTCTCCCACCTGATCTCCTGGATACCTGGTAGCCACCGTTTTGGAGAATGACTCACATCAATGCTCCCCTTAGCATCTCCGTGGCCAAACAATAGCCTTCAATTTCAGTAGGTTACTGACGGCATGCTACATTGTGGCATATAATTTGCATCTAGAATCTAACAGACTAAGTCAAGTTTAGGAGGAAAAAATGGAAGCAACGGAAATAAAAGATTGCACATTCATTGACCCGGTATGTGGGATGATAGTGGCCCCTGGAACTACCCGGCTGGTATCAAATTACCAGGGACACAGCTACTGGTTTTGCTCGGAGGCGTGCCGCGGGGCCTTTGAAGCGAATCCAAACAAATACCTGAATTCCAAGACTCCCAAGCGAAAGGGACTCTGGGGGAGATATCTGGAAAGATTGAACAGAGCGACAAGTGGGAAGCCCTTGAAGTGTCACTAGATTCACGACAGGTGGCGCGCCCACTGCCCCCTGGAAGGCTAATTCACTATTCCGGGCATGGCCGCAGGAATGGAGGCTGCATCTTCCACTGGGAAGAGGAATCGGATTGTTGCCCGGAGCCTCAGAAAGGAGAGAACAACCATGCAAGGACTTATTTTCATATTCATTTTTGGCCTGCTAATGTACCTCTTGTTTTTCAGGAGGGGTAGTATGGGCGGCATGGGCTGTTGCGGGGGCCATGGGGGTCATGAACGAGACCATGACCTTCCAAGGCGACCAGGTATGCGCCCCTTTGACAATACAGAAGATAACGTCATCGATCTGAGTGAAGACGAATATACAGTTTTGCCCCTGAAGGAAGGGAAAGGGCGTCAAAATCCTTCCTCTTGAAGGTGTCCTGTCAGTCAAGCATGAGGCAGATTCCCCTCCTACGCCCTCAAAAGGACACCGACACCTTCCCCCCTGGTGCCGTTTGGAGGGAGAGGGGACAGATTCACTTCCCCCACCTCCAACGGCACCTGTCCAATCGGAACTCACCGACTGACTCAGGTATGCTCGGCGCCACGGAATCGGATGGATACATTTTATCCGTCCATGGAAGGCCTTGTATACTTTTTATCCATTCTCAGCCTTTAATGAGGCTCCTCCATTTTCTCCGGTGTCTTGATCCTGTGCAACAACCTCCTAACTTCGACTGCTTACAGCAAATACCATAAAGTGGCACCCCACTTGCATATACTTTTCAGCAAGAGCATAAGGAGGAAAGATGACAGCACCCTTTTCCGGGGGATAGAGTAGTGAGGATACCCCGGGTCATTGTTGTGGTTGTGCCTCGGAGCCCGAGACAACTTGACCCGGTTTTGACATCAGCCTGCCCTTATTTGACACTCCAGATGGTTCGGAATCCCACCTCCTCAAAGGCCTCCCATGGACTCCTTGGAATCCCCGAGGGCATAACAACGTATCTTGATCCATTCCTTGCCCACTCGTTTACATTTCCGTCGAGCCCCCTGACACCATAGGAGTTGGGTTTGGACAGGGCAACAGGCAAAGGGAGCACCGGTGCCGAGTTTTGGGCCGGGGTACCCTGGGTAGATTCTCCATGCATCATCTCCATATGTCCGGTGGATGTCCAAAGATTGGTCGGCGTTCCCATGGTGCTCCCATTCGCGTTATCAATCCCACCCCTTGCATAAAGCCACTCTAATTTGCTTGGAAGCCTTCTCCCAAAGAACCCGGCATAGGCAGCCGCTCCTTCGGGAGTTACCCTCACCACGGGGTGCGAGTGAAAAGCCGTATCCTTGACCCCAAATTTTCCCTCGGAATACACTATGGGTTCGTATCCCTCCGTGACTTCTCCCAGGAGCAGCCATACCTTGCCTTCGCCAGTGACAACCCCTTCCTCTACCGATATTCTTTCGATGGCCTTGTTCAAAAACTGTACAAACTGGTGATTTGTCACCTCTGTTTCGTCCATGTAGAAGGTGCCTACCTTCTGCATCTCTCCTTCCCGCCCCCCTGGCCCTACCGGTAATTGAAACTCGCCCCCCGGGATAAGTCGCATTGAGGCGCCGTCTCTGCCGGTAATTACCTTCCGAAGGCCCTCCTGCCCAAGGACCGGTGAGTCCCGCTGATTGACCTCTTCAACTGCCACTCTTTTCTGGGAAGGGCCCGATTCCAAGATACTTTCCCTGAACCCCCACAGGCCCATGCCGAGCACAATGAGGGTCATTGCGCCGAGAGCAGGCCCTCTCCACCGCCCGCGGACAACCCTGGACCAGGGTTCTGCTTTCGGCAGAGGCTCCTTGACCTTGTTCGGGCCCTCTAAGTCCAGCGCCTCGATGATAGCTCCCCGCAGTTCCTTCACGGAATTGTATCTCTTATCCCTATCTTCTGCCGTCGCGGTCTGGATTATACGATCAAGTGCCCTGAAAAAAGGCGTCTCCGCCTTCTTGAGCCTGGCCTGTTTGAAGGGTATGTCATTGGCTATCTTCTTGCCATCGATAGCCTCAACCAGTATCTTTCCGAGGGAATAGATATCAGCCCTGTGATCTGTTCGTCGCAGATCCAAGAAGTGCTCTGGGGACATGTAGGTTGGTGTGCCCTTTACATCTATAGATTGCGTCACCGGCTTGAACTTGCTCGACCTGGCCAAACCGAAGTCTGTAATCTTCGGGATCTTGCCATCCATGAGGATATTACCGGGCTTCAGGTCCCTGTGGATGATCCCTGCCTCATGGAGGCTCTGGATACCATCGAGCACAGGCAAGAAGTACTCCATGAGCCACTCCCGGGTCAGGTCCTTTTCCGGATAAAACCCGTCTTCTGACATGGTTGAACGCAATGTCCCCCCTGGGACATATTCCATTACAATATATTCCCTCGTTTCACCTTTCTCGTCCTCATCAAAGGTGAAGGATCCGTAGTCATAGATTTGCAGGATGTTGGGATGCCGGATTTGAGCCATTGCCTCAATTTCATTATGGAATCGCTGGATACCGATCTCAAACTCCTCCTGATTATCCTTTATGGACTCCAACCATTCCCTGGATATGATCTTTATTGCCACATCCCGTTTCAGGTTGATCTGGTGAGAACGATAGACCTCGCCCATGCCACCCTTCGCGATAAACTCGAGGATCACGTATTTTTCATTGATCACCGTGCCTACGGCTATGCTATGCTCTGAACCGTTTCCCATCCTTGCCTTCTTGTGAAGCCCTCAAACATGAATGACCATGACCGTAACATTGTCTCTCCCGCCCCTTCCCAAGGCCTCAGCCAGAAGTCTGCCGCAGGCTGCTTCCACTTCAGGATTGCGAGCAAGAATCTCCTTGATTGCCTCGTCCGGTACGACACCGTGCAATCCGTCGCTGCACAACAAGAACGTATCCCCGGGCAGCGTTTTCTCCAGCCTTGTGTGGACCTCTTCCAGCCCTGTTCCGACCGACTGCATCAACACGTGACTCATGGGATGGTCTCGGGCCTCATCCTGCTTGAGAAAACCCATCTCTACCGAGAGCTGGGCCATTGTATGGTCCTCTGTCAACTTTTCGAGACCCGTGCCCCTCAATCTGTAGACCCGACTGTCCCCTACGTGCGCAGTCAACGCGAAACTCCCAAGCAAAACCAGGGCCGAAAGGGTTGTGCCCATTCCTTCGTACCCCTTATGAATCCGAGCATACTTTTGAATGTCTCCATGTATCTTTAGTATCGCTTCTTCCAGAACCCCAAGCCTCTTCCGTACCGTGGCCCCAATGTCTTGCTTATCTATTTCCCGGTTATCATAATAGTAATTGACCAGTTGTTCGCAGGCCATGAGGCTGGCTTCAGCCCCGCCAGGATGCCCTCCCATTCCGTCGGCAATGGCAAAGAGATACCCAAGTGACCGGGTATCACGCCCATCTCGTGGATCCTTGACAATCACGTAGTGGTCTTCGTTCCTGGGGCGCTTTGGCCCAATATCTGTCTTGCAACAGACCCTTAAGTCCCTCAAATGCTCCACTATGTCGTTCATGAACTGAGATCGCCCCTTCTAATTGACTGACGAATAGGCCTCGATGAAATCCCTTACAATGTCCTTGGATACCCTGTTGATCGTTTCAATGTCTCGATACACAGTGACTATCCTTCTCTCCCACGTGGGAGCCCAAATTCTCTTTACAGGCTTTCTGGGCAACAGAACCCTCTGGCTGATTACCAGATCGACAAAAAGGACCGCCTTATCCGGGTCCCCAATATCAATCAATTGCATGCTCAAGGCCATCAGGGCCATGGGATAGGAATGGGAAAATCTCAATTTTTCGAACTTGGCCTGATCCAGTATTTCCAACCCCGCTCTTCGGACCTGGTTCATAGTATTCTTTTCTATTTCCCTGATCATTTGGACTTCCTTGGAAAGAGTCGGATCCCTGGGTAACACCCTCAGGTAAATGCTTTTGAGGCCTGTCAGCGTGGCATCAGAGGCACTGCCTTGATCAGCCGCCAATGCAAGACCACAGGAAATCAAGATTACTGTGGCAGTTATGGAAAACAAAGTCCATTGCTTGAAATACTTCATCATTGCTCCTTTCGTTCCTTGTTTTGACGGGGAGGTCTGGGAAACCCTCCTGATCTCCCAACCATTTGACCCAAGCCTGTTCAACCTTGAACCGCGAACCACCCAACTTTGATGAATTCGTAAAAAGTCAAAATTGAGATGGCAAAGTAAAAAGCTTCAAGTGGTATTCAAGTTGAGCTTGCGAAATCCCGCTTGCGGGAGCGCGCGAATCTCGTGTGATCACCGCCAAACAGCGCCGGTATCTGCGAGAGGCGTACTTAGCGTACGCCGCAATCACAACGAGATGAAGCGCAACGGAGAAATTGGACTTTTTACCAAGCCATCAACTTTGAACTCTAACATCCTGTCTACCTCTGCCTTGGCCGCTCTCCCAGGACAAGGGATACCTTTATGAACTTGTCTCCTCGCAGAACCTTGAGTTTGATCCTATCCCCGGGCCTCCGTTCCCGGATCATTCGGATCAGAGCATCAGCCGAATCAACTTTTTGGCCATCCATTTCCACTATGACATCCCCTCCAACCGGGATCAGAGAATTGCCTACCAGAACCTGCCTTCTAGCCCCCCTTAGTCCTGCGCGCTCAGCCGGAGCCCCGCGCACAACCTGTGCCACCATAGCACCCCTCTTTACTTTGAGGCCCAAGAATTCGGCGAACTCGGGGATCAGGGGGTAAACCGAAGCACCTATCCACGGGTAAGATACATAACCTTTCTCAATCAAGTCGGGCAGGATACGTTTTACC
>JAFDIC010000296.1 GCA_019308525.1 Deltaproteobacteria bacterium | reverse complement strand
ATGTCTTCTGAAGAGTCCTCTTGTCCCTCACCAGTTCCTTTTCGAGGCGCTCGATCTCCTTTGTAAGTACTTCGTTTGAATACCTCAGGGAGAAAAACTTATTCGTTACGTAGATTGTGACGGGAATGTAGATCGCGAGGAAGACAATGGCCGTATAGACAAGAGGCGGAAATATTTTGAAGGACCTGACCTTTCCTACGCTTCCAATTACAAGAACCGCTAAGCGTTTTCCGTTTCCTGGCAGCCCCTCAGGAGAAGGGTTTATCTTTTCAGCATTTTCCATTCTTCCCTGTATATCCCCCATTTGTCCCCTCGCTTGATCAGAGAGATCTTCTTCAAACCGTAATCACTATATCCATCCGCTTGATAGTACTGTTTGAACCGGGCAGATGCCATATGATCGGATACCTTGTCTACAATGAGATCTTCTATCTCTATTTCTATTCGACCATATTTGTGATTAAGTTTTGCTTTATACCTCTTCCAGGCGTCCAGGTCCATCTTGGCGGAACGAAACGCTTTGTCATAATGGGAGATGTAAGCTTCGATGTCCTTTCTCTCCCAGGCGCTCTTCCAGGAGTAAACAAATTCCCTTATCTCTGTTGGGTCGAAGGCCTCTTGGAAGATCGGGGCTCCTTTCTTCAGGCCTAGTTGCCTGAAGGTCTCGCTGACGATTTTCCATTGCCCGCTGTTCCTCAGGAAATACAATTTCTTCCTGCCGTAACTGCTGAATCCATCGCCGGAGTAATATTGATCAAAGGCGGCAACCACTGTTCCATCGTTTCTCAGGATCCAGAGGTTGTCTATTGTTATGGAAATCCTTGAATACTTTCTTGCAATTCTTTCCTTTTGTTTTTTCCATTGAAACCAGTCCCTCCAGCCTGCACGAAACTTCTTGCTGTAATGGGACATGTAGGCCCTGATGTCTTTTGCTTCCCAGTCCCGCCTCCAGCTTTCAATGAGATCTTCGAAAAACTGCGCGTCCCTTTCAAGGGTCTGACGGTCCACCATCCTTATTCGAGAGCTGATGACTATGGGGGTCTCGAGCAAAGCGATGTACTTGGAAAGTTCACGGATGTCCCTGTTAGTCATCGCAATGCATCCATTTGTGTCTCTTGGCTTCAAAGGTTTGTTAAGGCCGTGAAACCATATGCCGTAACCGTTCTTACCGTCCTTTTTGTCCACGGGATTTGGATAGTCAATGGGAAAGGCCATTACACCATAGCGGGGAGCAAGGTAACGATCGGGGATATGTTTAGTAAAAAAGTAGATACCCTCGGGTGTTCTTTTATCGTTGAGCCGGGTCTTGGGCCCCTCGTTTTCCCCGGTAGAGGCCCGGTAGACCCTGAAGGGCCTGGAAATGCTGTCTTTGCGATAGAGAAAGATCCTTTGGCTGGCTTTGTCCACCAGGATGGCATATTTTGAGCCGGCTTCAGGCCATCTCAAAAATGCCGAAGGGACCAGTCCTGAAGAGTCCTCATATCCGTATGCCAATGCACTCACAAGGAGAGATGAAATGGACAAGGCCATGATGAGGGGCAGAAAAGCATGTCCTATGGCCTTGATAAGAATATTCCCTTTTTGTCTCATTTCCTTTTTAGCGCCTCCGCTTGAAAAGAAATTGAAAGCCCTCTATGGCCTGTTGAGTTCAGACGCCTACGATGAAGCGGTTCAAGATCTTTCAAAGACCCTTTGAAAGATGTCGTCAACATGTTTGGTATGGTAGTCAAGGCTGAACAGCTCTTCCAGGTCTTTCTCTGAAAGGTATTGCCTGACCTCCCTGTCTTCCAAAAGGAGGTCCTTGAAATCTCTGCCTGTCTCCCATACCTTCATGGCATTTCTCTGTACCATGTCATACGCGGCTTGGCGTTCCAGGCCTGACGCTGCAAGTCTTATCAATACTTGTTGGGAGTAGATGAGCCCCTTTAGTTTGTGGAGGTTCTCAAGCATTCGATTCGGATGTACAACGAGATCTCTGAGGATTCCAGACAGGCGGTGGAGCATGAAGTCGATGAGTATAGTGCTGTCAGGGCCGATTATCCTTTCCACCGAAGAGTGGCTTATGTCCCTTTCATGCCAGAGTGGCATGTTTTCAAAGGCCGCAAGAGAATTGCTCCTAACAACCCTTGCGAGGCCCGAGATGTTTTCACAACCTATGGGGTTTTTCTTGTGGGGCATGGCTGAGGAGCCTTTCTGGCCCTTCTCGAAGGGTTCTTCGGCCTCGAGGACTTCCGTCCTTTGCAAGTGCCTGATCTCAACGGCTATTTTTTCCAGCGTACCTGCAAGGATGGCCAGGGAGGAAAAATACTGGGCGTGACGGTCCCTCTGGAGGATCTGGGTGGATATCTCTGCGGGCTTCAGTCCGAGTCTCTCGCACACATAGGCCTCTATCCGAGGAGATATATTGGCAAAGGTTCCAACCGCCCCTGAGAGTTTACCATAGCTGATTACCTCCAGGGCCTCTCCCAGTCTCTCCAGATTCCTTTTCATCTCTGCATACCAGACGGCTATTTTGAGGCCAAAGGTGATGGGTTCGGCATGAATACCATGGGAGCGGCCTATCATCACCGTGTACTTGTGCTCCAGGGCCTTCTCCTTCAGCACTTCCATCAGGCCCTTGACGTCCTCGATAATCAATGTCATCGCCTCTCTGAGCAGCAGGGCAAGACTGGTATCAAGGATATCAGAGGAAGTCAGACCCATATGTATGTATCGAGAATCGGGGCCCACGTATTCCGCCACATTGGCGAGGAAGGCTATCACATCATGCTTGGTCTCCTTTTCTATCTCCAGGATGCGCTCAACAGAAAAGTTTGCCTTTTCCTTTATGTTTTGCAAGGCCCCCCCAGGAATAAGTCCTTCTTGGGCCATGGCTTCGCAAGCCAAGATTTCTATCTCGAGCCACTTGGCAAACCGGTTCTCAGTCTCCCAGATACGTCCCATCTCCGGCCGGGTGTAACGGCTGATCATAGAGACTCCCTTTTGACGGCTTTTTTACGAATGCAAAAAAAAATAGGCTTTATCTAATGTCTGTCAGCTTCCAGTAGCTTCGATAGACCTTGATGGACTAAAAGATACAAAATTATATATAATTTATTCACAATTATACAAATCGAATATGGAAAATCAAGAAAAACTTGAGTATTTTGTAACAAACTCAAGATCTTAAGGACCCTACAATAGCCTTCATGAAGGGCTGGAGGTTCATCAGGTTTGCGCCTGGTGATGAGACTTGCCACCGCCACCTCCTCGAGGGTCCACGCTTCGGTCCCCTTCTGAGGGCCTTTGTCTTGGTGATACAGTTGTTCATGTCCCCTGAGGCTCAAAAAAGAAATTAGCAAATTGGTCTCCTGCTTACAACCCCATAATTCCAAAACAGCCCCAGAACCCTTCCCGCGGTTCTTTCCATGAGGAGGAGAGACAATACGCTCCAAACAATATTATCACCACCCGGGCAAGGACATGGAAATCTATTCCACAAGATGCTATATTCCCCAATACTCCCCGCCCCATGGCGCGGGGTTGTGCACTACCAGTGGACTCCAAATAGACGGAATAGTGGTCTGATATGAACTTGGCGGCAATCGAGACCGTGGTAATTGCCCTTTTCCTGGGCGTGTTTTCTTCAACACTCGCCCGGTGGCTGAGAATCCCCTCGATCCTATTCTATCTCGCGAGCGGTATCATCATGGGCCCCGTAGGCCTTGGCGTACTCCACGGGGATCACTTGGGCAGGGGCCTTATGACACTGGTCGAGATGGGGGTAGCCATTATCTTGTTTGAAGGCGGGTTGTCCCTTTCATCCAAGAGTTTCCGCTCCGAGTCATCGGCCATCAGGCGAATCCTGGTGTTGACCATACCTCTGACGGGTTTGGGCGCTTCGCTCCTGAGCAAATTCTTGCTGCCGATTGGATGGGGGCTTTCCCTGTTCTTCGGCGCCATAATTGTGGTAACCGGCCCCACCGTGGTCGGATCGCTTCTCAGGAGCCTTTACCTCCACCGTCGCCTCGAGACCCTGCTTCACTGGGAATCCATCTGGGGGGACGTCCTGGGTGTCATCTTGAGCGCCGTGGCACTGGAGCTGATTGTAACCGCACACGGCGAATCATTTGCTGGAATCGGCCTGGCCTTTTTCTTGAAGATCCTGGAAGGTGTTGCCCTGGGGCTTCTGAGTGGCTTTCTTTTATCCAGGCTAGTGCTCCCCTGGGTGGCAAGATTCATGGACCCTGGCCTTCCAGGAATTGTTGCCCTTGCCTGGGCCCTTGCCACCTTTGTGGGCGCCAATGCCTTGATGGACGCCTCGGGTCCTCTGGCAGTGGCCATTGCGGGATTTTTCCTGAGCCACCTGAAATCGCAAATGCTGCACGAGATACGCCATTTCAAGGAACAGCTTTCGAGCATATTCATAGGGATAATATTTGTGCTCCTCTCCGCCTCCATTAATCTCCTGGAACTGGTTCCCCTGTGGCCGAAGTTGTTCCTGGTGGCCATTCTCCTGGGCGCAATCGTACGCCCCTTTTCAGTCATGTTGGCGCTCTTGAGGACATCGCTTTCCTGGCGCGAGCGCCTGTTTATCGGCCTGATAGGCCCCAGGGGCATTGTTGCCATTGCCACGGTCTTCTACGCCTCTTTCCTGATCAGGGGCCATAGGGCGGAAATGGACATAGTCTTGAACCTGACCTTCATTGTCATCTTTCTATCAGGCGCGATTGCCACGATCATTTCCGGGCCCCTATCCAGGATACTTCGGGTCATGGTCTGCGATTCAGAGAGGGGCATCCTGATCGTTGGGATGAACCCCCTCAGCCTGGGGATCGCGGATTATGCAGCCAAGTACGTCCCCGTGGCCTTCGCGGACACCAGCCAGGACTCCTGTTCCTATGCAGAGGCCTTGGGCCATGAAACTGTGTGTGCCGATGTCCTTGACAGCGATCTTTACGAGGACGCCCTTGAGGAGGGTTTTGGTAGGCTCTTGGTGATAACAAAGAACGATGCGCTCAACCAGTTGATTGCCCATGCTGCATCCATGCATCTTGGACCGGACAAGACCTTCAGGGCCCAAGCGCCCCCCACCGAGGATGCCATATCAGTGGAAACCACTTCTACGGCATCCATTGCCTTCTCACGGGATCTTTCCGTTCCCCACGCCGTGGATATGCTTGAAAACAAAAGGGCCACTCTGGAAGTCTTACACGGTCATGAAATAGGGTACAGCAATGCAATTCCTCTCATTGAAGTGGCCGGCGAAGACCGGGGGGTGCATATTGTCACAGAAGGCCACATAGTCAAGGGTGATGCCCTGTGCCTTGTCCCCGAGGCTGAGCATTTTCC
>JAFDIC010000295.1 GCA_019308525.1 Deltaproteobacteria bacterium | reverse complement strand
CGATTGTCTCCCACCCTTTATCATAGCGCCCAGCTCTATAAGGGTAAGGCCACCCCAAAGGCCTTAAGCCGCGGGACACTTGATATGGGAGTTCCGGGGGTATGGCAGCTGTCCAGTTATGATACTAATGCAGACATCACTTCTCTGCCCAGGTTCTATGGGCAGAGTCCCAAGGCAGCCAGGATTTTGGTGGACGGCGAGTGGGGCAGAAAATTGTCCCAATCTCTGGAAAAGAAGATGCGTGTCAAGGTACTCGGAAAGTTCTACGAACTTGGCTATTTGCATACTTTCATGGTCACGAAGCCGATCACGAAGCTAGATGATTTCAAAGGACTGAAGATCCGATATCCTGCAGCACCCGTGCACGCCTTAAGGATAAAGGCACTGGGTGCCAGTCCCATGATGATCCCCTTTGCCGATGTCCCTATGGCTCTGTTGCAAGGAACCGTTGACGGACTGCTCACAAGTTTCAAGACCGCAGATGGGGTCAAACTGGATGAGTCGGGCATGAAATATGCCACCAAAGACTATTGGGCCTTGCTCCATTATGCGCCCATGGTGAGTCAAAAGTTCTGGAACTCCCTGCCGAAGGATCTTCAAAAAATAATGAAGGAGGTATGGAACGAGCATGTAGATGACGAGCGCCGCATTGCTGTCAAAATGCAGGATGAGGCAGAAGCCGCCCTGGAAAAGAGGGGTGTGAAAATATATCGTCCTGATGAACAACAGCGGGCAAAGTGGCGACAACACATTTTGCCTTCTCAGGAAGCTTTTGTAAGAAAGATGAAGATGGATGTTAACCTTGTTAATAGGGCAAAAGAGATTCTTGGAATGAAATAGGCATAGCACCGGAAACTCCAATCAGGTACAAGCCTATAAGGGGGAGAGGAGTGATTCTCCTCCTCTTCCATTCCACATATGGAGATGAAGAGAAAACACATCATGGGGAACCTAGTAAAGTCCTGGAATACTACTGAGAAATTGATCGTGGGCGTGCTTTCCCTTGTTGCCACCATCTTTGCCTTCAGCAGTACAGTACTGAGATACTGCTTCAACTATTCACCTGAATGGCTGGAAGAAGTTATCATATATCTCATTATCTGGTCGGTCTTTATCATTGCAAGTTCTCTCGCAGAGGAACGTCGCCATGTAAGCGCCACCTTCCTTGTGGAACACTTGCAGCCGAAGGTGCGCCGTGTGGTGGAAATCATTACCGGGTTTCTGGTGTTGGGTTTTTGCATTCTCGTCTGCTTCTGGGGTTACCAAATCGTCCACATCGCCTATATCACGGACGAACGATCCCTGACATCCTCAAGATACCCACTCTGGATAATCTACCTTTCCCTTCCTGTCGGGCTCACATTGGTTTCAATACGGTATCTAAGGAGGCTCTACAAGCTGCTTTTTCGCTTCCAGTCTGTTGATTTGCTTGACAGCCACGAAATGACCCGTTCAGATCGAGAAGAACAGGTGCTGAACGGAGAGGATTCCTAAAGAGAGGGCAAGGCTTTCATGACATTAGGATTCATAATAGTCTTTACTGTACTGCTTTGTTCCGGGTTACCCGTAGCTTTTGTGCTGGGAATTACATCTCTGGTCATGATGGCCTTTTCTTCTTCCACGTCGCTCTTGATGGTGCCTGAAGTCATGTACAACGCCATCGACTCATTTACGCTGATAGCCGTCCCCTTTTTTGTGATCGCAGCACAGTTCATGCTCAAGGGTGGGACTTCGAAGTATCTTGTCGAGGCGGCCAATTGTTATGTCAGGCACTTCTGGGGTGGTCTGGCCACTGTTTCCGTGATCGGCTGCATGATATTTGCGGCCATTTGCGGCTCCAGTACGGCTACAGCAATGGCCATGGGGATCATCGTCATCCCTGCCATGCTGAAAGAGGGCTACCCCCGGCATTTTGCCACCGGGGTAGTGGCAGCTTCGGGAACGATGGGAATTATGATTCCCCCCAGTATTGCTCTAATTCTTTATGGAATCATTACTGAGCGATCCATACCCAAGCTCTTCTTGGCAGGAGTAATGCCCGGGCTTCTCGAAGCGGCGCTGTATATAGGCTGGATCAACTGGTATTCAAGGAAAACAGGTCTTCGAGGCAGTGAAAGAGCCACAGGAAGAGAGACACTAATGGCCACTGTCAAGGCTATCCCTGCCCTCTCTCTTCCGGTTATTGTGCTTGGCGGCATCTATTCCGGGATTGTCACCGTGACAGAGGCAGCAGCACTGGCAGCAGTCGCTTCTATTATCATAAGCTTACTCGTCTACCGTGGAGTAAAACCGCGGGATATTCTCCCTATAACGGGAGAGGCCATGATGACCGCCGGGATGATCATGTTTATTATCACCACCGCAGTCCTTTTCGGTCATTGGATCACGGAGGCCAGGATACCGGCGGATCTGGTTGGTTTTGCAAGCGGCATGAACCTCTCCCCAGTGCTCTTTCTTTTGTTTGTCAACGTGCTCCTCCTGTTTCTGGGGACGTTCCTGGAAGTCGTTTCAATCATGCTGATCACTTTGCCGATTCTCATTCCCGTGTTAGAGCATTTGGGGATCGACTTGATCCATTTCGGAATCGTCATGACCGTCAATATGGAAGTTGCCTGTATCACGCCTCCCGTGGGGTTGAACCTGTTTGTGCTTTCAGGGGCAACCCGAACACCCCTGTCAGAGGTAGTTCGAGGGACGTTTCCTTTCGTGATCCTGGGGTTCATTGAAATCGCCATTGTAACCTACGTGCCTCAATTCGTTCTCTTTTTGCCGAATCTGGTTATGCCATAATAGATGTTGACGAGGAGAAATCAAATGAAAGCATCAAAACCTTTGGAAGACATACGTATATTGACCATTGAGTCCTACGGAGCCGGCCCGTGGGCTACCTTACAATTGGCGGATCTGGGGGCTGAAGTCATAAAGATTGAACAACCCGGGATTGGCGATATTTCACGTGCGGTTCCGCCTGGAGCCAAAGAAGGAGATAGCCTTTTTTTCCAGTGCCTGAACAGGGGGAAAAAAAGCATTACATTAGACCTTCGCTTACAAGAAGGCCGGGATGTGTTTTACCGGCTCCTCCCTTCTATGGATGTCCTTTTTGCCAATCCCAAAGGAAGCATGCCGGAGAAAATGGGCATTACCTATGAACATCTCAAAGAATACAATCCAAAACTTGTCTGCTGTTTTCTGACGGGCTGGGGACGGGTCGGACCCAGAAGAGATTACCCTGGATACGATTACCTGGTTCAGGCCCTCTCAGGGATCGCCTGGATGGGTGGAGAACCCGATGGGCCCCCTGCAAGGTGTGGTATTTCCATCATTGATATGGCAGCCGGAACGAACGCCGCCATGCTCATTCTGGCAGCCCTTCACAAGGCACGAACGACCGGCCAAGGTTGCGATGCGGACACCAGTCTTTTTGAGGTTGCCTTATCCTACCTGAATTATATCGCCACTTGGCATCTAAGCACCGGTTTTGAGCCGAAGCGGCTTCCCTTGGGAGCTCATCAAACCATCGTGCCATCTCAAATGTTTGCCACAGCCGACAGTTGGATCATGATCATGGCGCAGCAGGACAAGTTTTACCAGGCCCTGGTTACTGAGATTGGCAGGCCTGAGTTGGCCGAGGATCCGCGTTTCAGGACTATGGAAGACCGATACAAGAATAGGGATGTCCTGATTGAGATTTTGGCCGAGATCTTCAGGTCTCGGACTACGGATGAGTGGGTGGTTCTGCTTGGAAGTAAGGTTCCTGCCGCGCCCATCAACAGTATTCCACAGGCCTTAAGAGACCCCCAAGTCGATGCGTTAGATATGATCATTTCTTACGATCATCCGTCCTTGGGGCGAATCAAACAGATCCGGCCGCCGTTCAGGCTGACCAGGTATAAGCCAGACTACGAGCCGTGCTCTGCTATGGGAGCAGACACTGAGACCGTCCTGGCCGAATATGCCGGTATTACAAAAGATGAAATCGACCTGTTGCATACTAAGGGTGTCATTTGAACAGGCCGAATAGGGTTTGCAGAACTTCTGTCACTCTTCTTGGAACCGGGCGATTATTATCTAAGGATTCAAACTATCTGAGCCAAGCAAACATTCTTTAGGAAAGGGGGATATCATAATGGCAATAATCGGACCAGAGATTGGGCCCTATTGGGAAGATTTCAATGTCGGAGACATAATAAAGCATTGGCCGGGGCGTACGATAACGGAGGCGGACAATATCTGGTTTACTCTGCTGACATTGAACACCCATCCCATTCACTTCGATGAGAACTATGCCAAGGACCAGATGTTCGGAAAGACGCTCGTAAACAGCACCTTTACCTTGGCCCTGGTCGCCGGGATGACCGTAAGGCTTACCAGCCAGAATACCATTGCAAACCTCGGCTGGAGCGACATAAAGTTGCCCAACCCGGTATTTGTCGGCGACACCATCTATGCCGAGACAGAGATTGTCAGTAAGAGGGAGTCCAGGTCACGTCCTGATGCTGGAATTGTTTCGTTCAAACAGACCGGTTACAACCAGAAAAACGAAGTGGTCGTTGTGTACACAAGGACTTCTTTGGCAAAAAGGCGCGGCTATGATGAAGGCAAACTACCGCAATTCGGGACCTTGGAATAGCTCCAGGAATGGAGATCGAAATGGGAAATGAAAAAGATACCGTATACAAGGTACGCCGTTCTCTTCTATTTGTGCCCGCCGACAAGCCTGAGCGAATCGAAAAGGCGACCAAAATGCCTGCGGATGTAGTGGTCCTGGAACTTGAGGATGGGGTTGCCCCGGAAAACAAGGCTGTAGCAAGGAAGGAGGCTGGCCGCGCCCTGGCGGAAGTGAGGTTTGTTCACCAGGAGGTCGCGCTGCGGGTAAATCGGATCTCCACCTGTCATGGCATTGCAGACATGATAGCACTGGCAGAGTGGCCGAAAAAACCCGATCTCATCCTGCTGCCAAAGGTAGAGTCGGCCGGGGAGGTGAGAATCTATGACGACCTGCTCAGCGAGATGAAAGCGGAGAGCGAATTGATGCTCCTGATTGAAAGCAGCCTTGGCCTCCAATCCGCCGCCTCCACAGCTACAGCCAGCCCCCGGATTTCTTCCCTTGCTCCGGGAATTGCGGACCTCTCGGCAGAACTGGGCTTCCGAATCGGCTGGGAGCCGATGCTTTTCACCAGGGCCTCTATGGTGGCTGCTGCGGCATTGGCAGGAATATCGCCTTTGGATCCGCCCTTTCTGGACATCAAAGACGAAGCAGGCCTGAAGGAGGAGTGTGAGCGTGTACGTGATATGGGTTACACAGGCAAGATCTGCATACACCCCTCTCAA
>JAFDIC010000294.1 GCA_019308525.1 Deltaproteobacteria bacterium | reverse complement strand
TGACGAACAGCTCAAGAGGCTCACGGGCATGAGAAGGCTTGAGGTAGATCCTACCCGTGTGGAAATGGGCTGGGTAATAGATTTCTGTGCCCAGGCCTTGCGAAATATCGTCATAGGTCTCGGAGGGAGATACGACGGATTCACCATGCAATCCAAGTTTGGAATCGCAGTGTCTTCGGAATTGATGGCGATTCTTTCAATCGTGATGGACCTGGCGGACCTTAGAAAGCGCTTGGGAGAAATTACCCTGGCCTTTGACAAGAGCGGCAAACCCGTGCTTACCAAGGACCTGGAGTGTGACGGGGCCATGACAGCGTGGATGCGTAATACGATCAACCCGAGCCTCATGTGCACCGTTGAATATCAGCCTTGCATGGTGCATGCCGGGCCCTTTGCCAATATTGCGGTCGGCCAATCCTCGATAATAGCGGACCGTATCGGCCTCAAGCTCTTCGACTATCACGTCACGGAGAGTGGTTTTGGGGCGGACATCGGCTTTGAGAAATTCTGGAACGTAAAGTGCCGTTACAGCGGGCTCAAGCCCCATGTCTCTGTCCTCACCACGACCATAAGGGCACTCAAGATGCATGGCGGCGGCCCCAAGGTCGTTGCCGGCCTGCCCCTGGACGAATCATACACCAAGGAGAACCTGGAGCTCGTGGAAAAGGGCGTTCCCAACATGGTGCACCATATCAATACCATCCGCAGGGCGGGCATCAACCCCGTCGTGTGCATCAATGCATTCCACACCGATACCAAGGATGAAATCGGCATCGTGAGGAAGGCAGCGGAAGGGGCTGGCGCCCGGTGTGCCGTGTCGACCCATTGGGCAAACGGGGGAGAAGGGGCCATAGAATTCGCAGAAGCAGTGAAAGAGGCCTGCGAAGAAGAAAACAAGTTTGAATTCCTCTATCCCCTGGAAATGAAGCTCCGTGAGAGGGTTGAGACCGTAGCAAAGGTAGTATACGGTGCGGACGGTGTGACGTGGACGCCAGAAGCAGAGGCCAAGGCCAAAATGCTTGAGAGTGATCCCAAGTATGACGACTACGCGACCATGATGGTCAAAACACATTTGAGCTTGACCCATGATCCTGCGCTCAAGGGCGTGCCCAAGGGATGGACCTTGCCCATACGAGACGTGTTGATTTACTCTGGTGCCAAGTTTCTCTGTCCCTGCGCCGGGACTATCAGTCTCATGCCCGGGACCAGTTCCAATCCCGCTTTCAGGCGCGTGGACGTGGATGTGAAGACCGGGAAGGTCCAAGGACTCTTCTAGATATGATGGCTTCGCAAAAAGTCCAATTCCTGCGTTGCGCTTTATCTCGTTGTGATTGCGGCGTACGGCAAGTATGCCTCTCGCAGATGCCGCCGCTTTCTGGCGGTGATCACACGAGATTCGCGCGCTCCCAATGGCGGGATTTCGCAAGCTCAACTTGCATCTGAAGCCTTTCCCAAAGCATCAGTGCTTGAGGATTTTTGCGAACGAATCAAACTGGAAATGTTAGCAGAAGGAGGGGGCGCTGAGGGCTCCCTCCTCTTTTTTCCCTATCATAAAGGCCCGGAAACCCAGGGTGCCTGAATAGTTGTGAGACTAACTCATCCCGTTACACCAGCTAAAACAACCTGATTGACTCCTCCAGGGACCTCCTGTTCCTCTCAATACTGAGCCCTCTCTCCCTGGCCTTTCTTACGATATCCTTCCCGACCAGCGCAGCCCCCAGGGCCCCTGTTAGCAACGGTTCAGGCGGGACAACGAGGGGGAGGCCGAGTTCTTCCGAAAGGGCCTTCACCATACCCCTGTTCTTTGCCACTCCCCCTGTGAACACGACTTCCTTCTCGACCCTGATCCTCTCCACCATCCTCACAACCCTGCTGGCCAGGGCCCTGTGTATTCCCGCCACCAAATCAGGCAGATCCACCCCCTCTGCAAGGCGCTCTGCCACCTCCTGTTCGGCCCATACGGTACAGAGGTTGCTTATTTGGGCAGGCCTTTTTCCTTCCAGGCCCATATCACCCATTTCTTTGACATCAATCCCCAGGGTGTCCGCGATTACCTCCAGGAATCGCCCGGAGCCCGCAGCACACTTGTCATTCATTACAAAGTCCCTCGGCCTTCCCTTCCCGTCTATGCTGATCCCCTTGCTGTCCTGCCCCCCTATATCAATAATGGTCCTGGCATCTGGAAAAAGGCTGGAAACGCCCCTTGCATGGCAACTGATTTCCGTCACCTGCTTGTCCGCGAAGGGCACGTTTATCCTTCCATAACCCGTGGAGACCACGTAGGTAACCCTGTCAAAGGACAATCCCGCCTCCTCCAGAGCCTCTTTCATGACCCTGTTGGCCAGACGCCTCTGTTCAGGGGCGGTAGGGCCGATCACCGACGCAACAATCTCTTCAGACATTATCACGGCCTTGGTAATCGTAGATCCAACATCGATTCCTGCAAAATACTCGGTCATGGTATCCGGTTGAAAGCTCAAAAGCTAGCTCCCCTGGGCCCGCTTTACGGATTCCAGGGTCTCTATGAAGGCATCTATCCTGTTCCTGGTATCCACCTCGGAGTAAGAGCTTATGTCGATGATATCACTCTCGAGGACCAGGGAGGGTAGCGGCCTCCTTTCCTCTTTTTTTGCCCCGTTTTTCCCCAGCGTCAGGACCGGTATCGGCCTGTATATTTTTGAAAGCTGATGCAACTGCCAGATGAGGCCAACATGCCATGTCCTACAGGAGAAGGCCTCGTGCATGACTATGCCGTCAATATCATAGTCTTCGATATAGTTGATCAGCCTTTCCACGTCAGGCTCACCCCCCGGTCTCTTACGCGCCCTGTCATACCAGAACGTCCAGTACCCCAGCCACCTCCATGCCAGGTGTTCGATGGGGTCTTTCGTATCGGGAATATCCATCTCGGAAAGTGGAGCTACCATCCTGTAAGTAGTTTCTGCCGGGAATACCGCCCCTTTACTGTTGAAGTAGTTGAAATCCCTCAGGGCAAACCAGGATGGCAGGCCCCCACCCCACAGCAGTCTGTATCTCTCGTTTTCAACCACCCCTTCTCCCCTTGCAATCTTTTCCCTCAGCTCTCTGTTGAGATCCATGAAGAAGTCATAGGCCTGCTGCGTCCCCATCATGAAGCACATGGGGACCATGGTGTTCATGGCATCTCCTGTACCCATCGGGCACGGTTTGGCCTTGCGAAGCTCATAGGTCTCATGGATCAGGTTCCAGGTCCTGTCGCTCAGCTCCACTATCTCCCGCAGACGATCATAATCCAGCTTTGTGCCGGTCTGATCCTCAAGGAACTCGACCAGCCCCCTCAACTCCTTGACGATATACCTGAAATAGTAGTCCAGGATCTCCCTGTGATCCAGGTCCTTGCTGTAGAGGGGATAGGGGAGATCCACCACGTGGAGGGGGACATCAGGCATAAATTGCTGGAGGGCCTGATACCACTTGATCCTGGGATCACAGAGGATTTGCCCGCTGCCCAGCATAAAATCAGGCCTTGCCTGCCCTCCCCAGGGCGCATCCGGCGGCATGTCACCCAGGGTTTCCCTCCACTGATCAAACCCTATGCCGCACAGGGCATAGGTGCAAAGGGAGCGGGAAAAGCCCAGGGCCTCCGCACGCTGGAGAAACCTCTCTGCATCCCTCTTTGCGCCGCATATACCGGCAAAATTCTCGGTCCAAATCGGGACTATGTCCATAGCCCTGAGGATTTCATCATAGCAGCAAACGATGAAGGTAAAGGCGAGCTTCTTCTTGCCCTCCGCCCTTGACCTGATAGCCCCTACTATGAATTCTTTTACCATGGGGCCTATAGAGGCCGCAGCCCTGGTGGCTGTCCTCCGTTTTTCTGGCTTCCTTGCCTTTTCCTCGGACATTGCGTGCAACCTCCTCGTCAATCGGATTGTTCCCCGGTCGCGGCCTATCAATCGGGGCTAATCTATCATCTCCAGGAAGGCCTGGATCCTGGTCCTCAACTGCCCTATGGTTCCCGAGCTGTATTCATCCTCAAGATAGAGCAAGGGCACGTCTATGGAATCATAATAGGCCCTCCTTGCAGGTACTTCAAAGCCAAAGGGATCACAATACTTGTATACGTAAAGGATTGCCCCGTCTACCTTGAATTCCCTGGCCCTGGACCCGATGTCTCCAAATCTATTTGCGATATCTCCTTCAAAGGTCCCTGCTAGGTTTTCCCGGTATGTCTTGGGACAATTCACCTTGTCCAGGTAGCGATGGGTCAGAGCATCCAGCGGATCTTTCCCAGTATCCGTCTTGGGCCAGAAATCCCTTGTTCCATAGCAAATACCGTCCGCTACCACGTTGGCCCCGAGTTCTTCCACTATTTTCACGAGTTCAACGTTATCGATGCATGGTCCGTCAATGAACACTCTGGGTCCCCTTTTCACTGGTGCCTCCCTGCGGTTTTCCATCTCCTCCAGGACCTGGTCGAGTAGTAAATTGGCTTCTCCTACGGGTATGCTGGACACCGCGATCAAGACCTTGCCAAGCTCTACACCTGAAATCCGGGGCGGATCAGGCTTCCTGAACTCATACAGGGCCCTTACCTTTTCCCTGCATGAATTGTATTGACCTATCGCTTCTTCGAGGGCGTCATCTGTTATCTCCTTCTTCGTAAACCCTTCGAGTGTCCTCTTGAAAGTCTCGAGCTCTGCACTGAAGAACTCAAAAGAGGCCTCCCTCACCACCGAGGGGATATTCACGAAGTGAAAGTAGGGAAGGTCGAGGCTGTAGTCCCATGTACTGTAGCTCCTCGTCATACTGTCGCAGGCGTGGGGGACCACGAAGCCTTCCAGGAAATCGTATCTTCCCTTCACCCCGAGATCGAAGCAACTGCGAACATAGGGGCACACTATGGTTTCGAGAAGTGTGTCCCCCCTGGTTATCGGTTCACCCACATCACCCCGCATCCTGAAGGGTATACAACCTGCCGCCGCAATTATCTCCAGGGGTACAAAGGAACAGATATAACCGATGATCTTCTTCCCTTCTCCCCTCAGTTTCCTTGCCCTTACCCCGTAGTTCTCGAAATATTCATCGACCAGTGCCATTCCACCTTTGACATCAACCATCATGAAAACCCTCTCTTTTTTTCACAAGCAGTGAACTTCATCTCTTGTAGCAATCGAGCTTTACGAAAGACCCCAAAACTACTGGGGCTCGGGGGCCTCTTGGAAGAGGTGAACTTGTTTCAGTGCCACCCCGGCCGTTACTTTTCACTGTAATAATCGTCCCTCGCTACAAGGGCAGCCCCCAGCGCACATGTCATCTGTGGCTCCGGCGGGACGATTATCCTGAACCCGTTGATCTC
>JAFDIC010000293.1 GCA_019308525.1 Deltaproteobacteria bacterium | reverse complement strand
ATTGCGAACAGAAACAAGCTTTCGATATTCACCACAGACAGGGATTTCGAACTATTCTCCAAGCATATAGGAATTGTGCTCCACAAGATAACATAGTTCCAAGAGTGCTCTTACAGCCCACAGTTAAACGTCGGGTGAAGAGCCCGCTGACTTCCGTGATCCGTTCCTCAATCCTCATTGTCTTCGTGTGTCAAGCACCAAGGTATTTCCCCACTTTTGCCATATGAGTGGAGGGTCACAGATCTTTACATTTTGGAAATCACCCGGGCGATATGAAGAAGCCATATGTCACAAAGGAAAGGTTCCAAGCTCATTTCCTGGCTCATTTCCTGGTTGCTTCCGTATGCTGGTCATTTCGGAGTCAAAAACGATGAAATAGGCCCTGAATGCACCTATTCTTGGACCATGAATCATCAAAAAAATCCAACATGTCGGCGTGGCCCGACCGGGACGAAACCGGGATGAAGGGAGCGATTATCCATGAAAGCAAAGAACGACTCCCTCTTGACATGTACATGCAAATAATGTACAAACAAGACATGAAATATGAATGGAGCCCTGCGAAAAACGAGTGGTTGAAGGAACACAGAAACATATCATTTGAACAGGTTATTTTCCACTTGTTACAAGGTGATGTCTGGAAAATCGCAGATCATCCGAGGCAAGATAAGTATCTGAAACAAAAGATATATTTTGTCATTGTCGATGATTATGTATATATGGTTCCCTATATTATCGAAGGCGATTACATATTCCTGAAAACCATCATGCCCAGCAGGAAGGCAACCAGGGACTATGAAGGGGAACAGGAGAAATGACTATGAAATATGACAAAGAAGAGAAGGAAATTATTGCAGCATACGAATCCGGGGAAATGAAGCTGTCAACACCATCCAAGAAAGAAATAGAAGCCATCAAGGCGGCGGCTAAAAACACCTTCAAGAAGGACAGGCGCATTACCATTCGCCTCTTTGATCATGACTTCAAGGGTATTCAAAAGAAGGCCCTACAAATGGGTATCCCCTACCAAACACTGATTTCAGGCATTATTCATCGCTACGTCGAAGGGGAATTAGTACCTAAGAAGGATGGCGAACCGCTTGACCCGAAGGCAAGAAACCAGCGCAAGTCAGCCTAAGCATTCACGCCGCAGACAGAGTGAACCAAACGCTGAAGTTGAAGGACCTTCCATATTACGGTCGCTGTTGGACCCTGGTCGGGCCACGCTAACCAAGGGGTGACGATCTTCAATTATCAAATACCTTGACATCTGTCGCGGGGAGGCGGTTTGTTGAGAAATCTGGGCGGTAGGGATGAAGGTAGGAAGACGAGGCTGAAAGGCACGCTTTGATGGAATCTCCGGCTCACTCCGGTAAGCTTACGGGCTGTCCAGAAATGAAAGCACCACCCTGGCGAACTCCTCCGGCATCTGGTCCACCATTGGAACCATTCCTCCCTCTATGACCGCTGTTCGGCTCCCTTTGATAGCATTGGCAAGGGGCTTCATCCTCGGATATGAGAAAGGATCTTCTGTGCCTGCAAGGACAAGGGTCGGGGCCTTGATCAGGGGAACCTTGTCCTCCATTCTGACCTTGCCAACCGCCTGGTGCCCCTCCTCCATTCTTTCTCCGACTTTAAGCGCATCGATGACGAAACGTGTCAACAGGTCAGGACGGTTCTTGGGATAGAACGGCATCCTTTTCTGCCACAACTCGGTCAAATGGGATCCGTCCTCCTTGAATTCTACCTTGTCAATGGGGGGCCGAGTTTTTCGGCGCTCCCTGTCTTCGGCGTCAACGTAAGGGGTGGAGGAAAGGACCAGTTTGTCCACGCGCTCAGGATAAGAGGCGGCCACTTCCACGGCAATAACTCCACCGGTATGGTGCCCGACAAGCGATGCACGATGGATGGACATGGCATCCATGAAACGAATCACACCTCGTGCGTATCCCTCTATTGAACCTTCCGTCTCCGGTTTGTAGGACTCGCCGAAGCCAATGGTGTCCATGGCAATCGCCCAGTACTTCTCCCCAAGGATGGGCAACACATCCCTGTATTCGTCCCATGATCGGGGAGTCTGGTGCAGGAGCAGAACCGGCTTCCCGTGCCCTGCTGTTGCGTAATGAATCTGGCCTTCTGGTGTATCTGCAAAACCTCGGTGGATGGCAGATCTTCCCATTTCCTTACTTCCCCCAAAAACCCGCTGTTTCGCCGATACTTGCATGGCCACTGCACCGTCGGCGATTCAGGCGGTAGTGTCTATCGCTGTCTGCGTCGAATTATGCGTCTCTGGCACAGACTTACAGATATTCTCCTGCCCTGTCAAGGGAAGTCTTGTTTCCTGGCCATTGCTTCCGCTCGAACCAGAATGACCAAAGATAACCATGATGAACTCCGCCGCAGCAAGCTGGGGAGTATCAAGAATTCAGGAGCCAGAACGGACCAACCATACAAGGGGTTTCATATCAGCCTTGTTCCACTCGTATGAAACTTCAAGGAGAAAGTTTCATTTTCGTTCAATGCGGCCCCATTTCGCCCTCGAAAATGTGCATTTAAGGCTTGAATGGAGTTACTTTTGGGATGATAATATTAGAATATCAACGAGGAGGCTTGGTTCCACTCGGAACTGGGGAACCAGGAACCAGAAGGAACTACCGCATAATCAAGAGCAGATAACAAGGTGGATCTTATAGAAAGTCTAGTATGTTAATTGTCAGATCACATAATGGGATCCCTATTCGCCTGACAGAAGAAAGGTGGGTTCACATTAGTAACCGTCATCCAGAAATGCAAGACTTGCGAGAATCCGTCTTAGAGACCTTAACACGACCTGAAATAATTCAACAGGGTGATTATGGTGAATTGTTGGCTATCCGATTTTATCCCAAGACCCGGTTGAGCAGCAAATATCTTGTAGTGGTGTATCGGGAGATTAGTTCTGATGATGGCTTTGTTTTGACAGCCTATTTGGCCACGCGACTCTCCGAGAGGAGGACAATAATATGGAAGTCTTGAAGATTTTGGAAAAACCAGAAGAGATAGACTGGGATTATGATGAAGAGGCCGATGTACTTTATATCTCAGTTGGAAAACCTGAGCCTTCTGTAGGGATAGATATTGGTGAAGGGATTGTTGTTCGCTATGACGAGACTCGCAAGCAAGTAGTGGGGCTTACCTTCATTGGATTGCGGCATCGCGTGTTGAAGGGGATTTCAGAACGGACCGCTAATCCATAGGTGCCGTCAAACTACCCAACGCCCCCCGAGCAGAACTTTCTGCGGTCACTGGTCATGTGGTCACCAGCGGGGCAATGCTTTTGCACAACATAACCGATTTCGCTTAGGCTATCCAGCGCTGCCAAAACAGACTTGGATATCCATGAGGCGACCCGGTTTGAGCCTCGCACAGGAGAAACACTTGTAACAACTTGGCACATGGCAGAGCGCAAAGCTGGGCGAGATGGCCCAAGAGCTTCAAGACCCTCAAGGGGGAAAGGGGTTATAAGATGATGCCGAACGAGGAAAGGATCTATCGAGACCTTCAGGATCACCTCAACAAGCAACCCGTAGGTTATCCTGCCACCAAATCGGGTGCCGAAATTCGTTTACTCAAACGGTTCTTCAATCCAGAAGAAGCCCGGCTTGCCAGGGACCTGAGTTACAAACCCAGATCCCTGGCGGATATCTACGAGAAGGTCAAGGGAAGAGGAATGTCGTTCAAAGACATGGAAACCATGCTTGACGGGATGATGAAGAATGGAGTTATCGGGCACATGGAAAGAAAAGGCACTCGGTACTTTTTCAACGTACCTCTCGTAGTCGGCATGTATGAAGGGCAGTTGTACAGGCTCACTCCTGAGTTCCTTGCGGACTTCGAGGAATATACCTCCACTACGGCCTTCGGGCTTGAGTTCTTGGGCACAAAATTGCCGCAGATGCGCACGATTCCCGTCAGGAAAAGCATAAAGCCAGAACACCACGTCACCACCTATGACCACCTGACGAGCCTTATCACCGGGTCTGGCGGTCCGTTTGTGGTCAACGAATGCATATGCAGAAAGGTCGCTCACCTCAAAGGGAACCCTTGTCAAATGACAGCAAGAATGGAAACATGCATGGCTCTTGGAGATATGGCAAAAAACTGCATCAGGGCCGAGGTTGGGAGAGAAGTAACCAGGGAAAAGGCCCTCGACATCGCCCGGCAAAATGAATCTGAGGGATTGATACTTCAGCCCTCCAATACCCGGGACGCGGAATTTATCTGTGCATGCTGCGGCTGTTGCTGCGGGATGCTGAGCATTCATAAGATGCTTCCGAAGCCGGTCGACTTCTGGTCGACCAACTATTACGCTTCGGTGGATTCGGAATCCTGCACTGGATGTGAGACCTGCGTGCAAAGATGCCAGGTCAATGCCATAGGCATCGACAAACACCTCGGTGTTTCGACTGTCAATCTCGACCGCTGCCTGGGTTGCGGAAACTGCGTACCCACCTGCCCGTCAGGAGCCATAAGTCTTATCAAAAAGGAAAGGGAGGTGAGCCCTCCCAAGAATCTGGAAGAGCTCTACGATAAGATTATGGCCAACAAAAGGGGAAGGTTCGGCAAGATAAAGCTGGCAGCGCGGCTGATGTTAAAGAGATGAGCAGGGTTCATAGGGGCTCCTGGTTCGAACAGGGGCAACTATGTATCCCTTTTGCTTATGTCGGAGAGTACGCTATAGTAAGCCTGATAACCCAATTTATGAAAAACTCCAGGGGGAGTGAGCAGTGATCGAATACGAGGATTTGAGTCCGGGCTTTAAGCAGGCCCTCTTGGCAAAGATAAAGTCCCGGCAACCTTACTGGAGACTGCTGGGAATAGATCTTGTTGACGTCAAGAAGGGCTGGGCAAAGCTAAAGCTTTCCTTCTCTGATAAACTAGTCCATCCCTTCGGGGTTGTCCACGGCGGCGCAATATTTTCCCTTGCAGACTCAGCCGTCGCCATGGCCTTGCTGGGTCTTATCGACAAGACCGAGAGATTCACTACGGTTGAAACCAAGATAAACTACGTCAACCCTGTCAGGAACGGGGACATATCGGCTGAATCCAGGATTATCCACAAAGGTAACAGGATAGTCATAGGTGAAGTGGAAGTCCGAGATGAAAAGGGCCTTCTCATCGCCAAGAGCATTGCTACCTTTATGATAATAAGGCGCCAACCCTGACAAGCCAGAATTCAGCTCTGCCGCCGGGCAAGAACCCCGGATTGAACAAAAATGAAACTTTCTCCTTGAAGTTTCATCCGAGAGGCCAGGACTCAAAAGAATTCCGGCCCCGGGGTTCAACGCCGGGATATCAGGGCGCAGCTTCCGGGCTCGT
>JAFDIC010000292.1 GCA_019308525.1 Deltaproteobacteria bacterium | reverse complement strand
TGACTGGGTCCTGGAAGGGTCCATAGAATCTGATATCTCAAGGATATTCCCGGTAGGGTCCAGATCATAGGATACACGGTAAATCGAGCCGCTATCTATTCCTGTCAACCGATAGAGGCTGTGATAGGTCTGAATAGTTTCAGTTGCTGGTGGGCCTTCTTCTTCCGGTTCCAGGGCGAGCCAAGCGGATTGCGGATTGGGGTCGCGTCGTTATATTGAATAGTTAGCGTGGCCTCGATCAGCAATCAAGCCCCTCACACGCCCCAATTCTCCGATAAGGTTTTTTTACCATTCCACACGGTTGCGGCCGTTCTTCTTTGCCCTGTAAAGTAACTTGTCAGCCGCCTTCAGTACCTTTTCAGGTTTCGTCAGGCGACTGCTTGAAGAAGCGACCCCTATGCTTACGGTTACATTCAAGCCTTTTTGTCTCCTGGGTCTCAACTTACCCCTTTGCTCCGGAGAGCCTTTCTTTCTTCCCCTTCCCCTGACGGTGAATGGTGTGGTTTCGATGAGTTTTCTCAAGGTGTCAAGATGGGGAAATGCCTCCCGTGCGGTCTTCCCAGGAAAGACAGCGGTAAACTCCTCCCCCCCATAACGAAAGACCTTGGCCCCCCCTGTAAGTTCCTTGAGCTTGGAGGCGATCATCATGAGTACCTGGTCCCCTGTCCTGTGGCCGTACCTGTCGTTGAATTTTTTGAAGAAATCGATGTCGATCATGGCGATGGCATACTTCCTGCCAAGATTGATAAGTGTCTCGTTCAAGCTCCTCCTTCCGGGGAGTCCGGTAAGCTCATCCATATAGGCCATGGAAAAGGAGGTCTCGATAGTAGTGCCCAGTAGTATTAGGGCTGCGCAAGAGAAGTAGATCGACGGGACGAGGGCCTGGGAGCTTGGTAAGAGGCCCATAAAGGTGGCCACGAGTATTCCTATGAATCCCGCGGAAAGGGAATCGCGGATCTTGTAATACCGGTAGCAAAGAAAAAGCGCGGCCAAGAGAAAGGAGAAAATGGAAATCGTGGGGATATGATGAAAATCGAATAGGTTGCCATAATCTATCACGTCTTGAATTCTCAAAGACCATGTTGTCGGCACGTAGCTTAGCAGGCAGCTTAAGTACTCTGAGCGGAATAAGGAAGAAGGGGGGAAGTCCTTTTGGCAAAGAATTGCCAATGCGAGGACCTGGGCCAAGATCAGGGTGAGGGAGACGATCCCCAGGAGGGTCAGGATTCTACGCCTGGTAAGCGTGGAGAAGAAGGCGATATTGAGGGGAACCAAGAGGCCCATCAAATCGGTGATTCGAAGCCCCGGATTGCCTAGGGAGGGTGTGCCATGGCTTGAAGTGGGGAGGGCAAGGTATACAAGCCCCAGGAGCAAGGAAGACAGCACCATGCCACCGTTATTGAAGCGCCATCCCAGGACCATACTTCCCGCGAAGAGGACGTAGGGGAAAAGGGGTATGAGCACCAGCAGGGCTTTCAGTTCGTCTACCTTGCTCACCTTTTTTAGGATGATGGGCCATTGCCAGGCGAGAAGGATTGAGACAAGGATAAGGAGTGAAGGGATGATGAGTGGATAAAAGGAGCTTTTTTTGAACACAGGTATTTACTTTGGGGCCTTTCCGGATAGGCTAAAATTATATTTGAAACAGGGCGATGTGTCAATGGAAAGAGTTTCCGGGCCGGCACTGGAGCACGAACCACAGGAAAAAAGGTCAACAGGCCGTTGAGATATGATCCCCTAATGCTCACGGAAAATTATGGCTTCTTCACGCCCCCTCAATATCCCCGGTGGCAGTTCCTTGAAAAACCAATACACCCTTTTTGACCACTATTGGCGGCCCCTCATGGACTGGCTCCATTAAGATCTTGTGGCCCTCTTGTTTTATTTGTAAGACCGCTCCAGCCTGTAAGCCTAAATCGTCGCGGACTCGCTTTGGTATGACGACTCTCCCGAACCTATCCAATGTTGTTTCCATGGCAATCCCCGGAATTTTTGCCAAAATATCACGGCAATTGGCATAATTCAGCCCCATTTTTATGCCCTATTGCTGTCACTGTCGCGCCTGGAATAGGTAGCCCGAATTCACCGCAATAGGCAACATAAGCCGCTTGCTGGGAAACATGTGTTCATCAGGAAAAGATAGGTTGCTTCCATGAATCAGGGTGTTTTCCCAAAAAAACTATTATTTTTTTCTTGACTTCCAGTTAAATTTACAGCATTTTATCCTGTAAGTTTTACTGGAATAGCGATCCGGGGCCAGGAGGCACTGTGGTTCCAGGAGGGAGATCATGAAATTGACGGAAAAGCAGAAGGCATTCCTGGAATATGTGTACAGGTACATGGAGGAGTGGGGGCGGTCTCCGAGTTTTGACGAGATATGTACCCATTTCGGCTTCAAGTCCTACAACACGGTAACCACCTATCTCCGCACCTTGGAGCGAAAGGGATACATCAGGCTTCCAGGGAAAAAGAACCAGAAACGGGCTGTTACAGTCATCAGCCCTGTAGAAACGAAGAGGTTCGAGCTTCCCCTCTTAGGGAGGGTGGCTGGGGGCAAACCCATAGAGGCCGTGGAAGACGTGAATGCCATCGAGGTCCCCCCTTCAATGATAGGACAGGGGGACCATTTCGTCCTCCAGGTCAATGGAGATTCCATGAAGGAGGACGGTATCCTGGACGGGGATTTTATCGTGGTCAGGAGGCAGCCCACGGCCCAGAACGGCGAGATCGTGGTGGCGCTCATCAACAATGAGGCCACCGTGAAAAGGTATTATAAAAGGAAAAACCATGTGGAACTGAGGCCGGCCCACGGGGAGATGGCCCCCATCATTGTGAGAGACGGAGATCTGCGTATCGAGGGTAAGGTGGTAGGGGTGATGAGACAATACAAGTAGGAGCGATCCAGGGAGGTGGGTATTGCTTCGCCATATCATCCATCTTCACATCCCTGTCTTTGCCATTGCCGTGGCCCGGGTTTGTGATCCCGGGTTACGGGAACGGCCCGTGGCCTTGGCGCCTCTGCACTCAGAGCGGGCCCTCGTCCTCTCATCCTCATACGAGGCCCGCAGGGAAGGCGTTTACAGGGGCATGCCCCTTGTGAAGGCCCTCAAGTTTTGTCCTGATCTGATCATAATACCCCCGGACCCCGGGCTTCTGGAAAGGGCGTGGAGGGCCTTGGCCAGGTTGGCTGCTCAATATACCCCCCTATGGGAGCCCTTTCGCCCTGGGCATGTATACCTGGATGTTACAGGCACTGAGCGACTCTGGGGAAGGGCAAAAGATGCGGCCGATCGTTTCAGAAAGGAGATCAAGAATCGTTTGCAGTTGCCCGGGACGGTCGGCGTGGCAGGCAACAAGATGGTCTCCAGCATCGCATCCAGGATCCTGAAGGTAGAAGGGGTGCTGGATGTGGACCATGGCCGGGAATCCCTGTTCATGGCTCCCCTGAAGGTGGACATGCTTCCAGGCGTGGGACATGTCCGCCGGAGGATTCTCCTGGAGGAACTGAATATCACCCTGATCAGGGAGATAGCGGCGATGGACTTGGGGAGCTTGATGCTTGTATTCGGGAAAGCTGCCCCCGTAATACGCCAGAGGGCCGTGGGCATTGATCCCACTCCGGTCTGTCCTCCCAAGAGAAAGCCGGTGATATCCGAGGAGGTGGTCCTTGGAGATGATGAAAACGATGACGAGAAACTCCTTTCGGCATTATACGATTTGGTAGAGAGGTGCGCCCGCAGACTTCGCGCCAGGGACCTGATTCCCCGGAGGGCGGGGTTGATCATCAGGTATGCGGATCAGAAAGAGGTCGCCCGTAGGGTAACCCTCCCAAGACGCAGTTTTTGGGAGTTTGAGCTTTACAGGTCCCTGGAAAGGTTGTTTTTCAAGGCCTGCCAGCGCAGGGTTCGGGTCAGGTTCATGAAAGTATGGTTCAGAGATTTTTCACCGCCTGATCCCCAACTCTCTCTTTTTCCAGGAACTTCCATTGACAGGGAGAAAAAGGCCATGGCAGCCCTGGCCCTGGATCGTATTCGGGAGAGGTATGGGGAGGAAGTGATCAAGTATGGGAGAACAATGTAGATTTGTTCATCTTAACGTGCATTCTCACTATTCCAAGGGTTGGGGTATCGGTACGCTGGAAGATCTCTGCCGGGCCGCCAAGGAGCAGGGAATGGATCGACTCGCCCTGACCGATACAAATGCCCTGTATGGCATGGTATTTTTCATCCAGGCGGCCAGGGAGGCGGGCATAAGACCCCTTGTGGGGAGTGAGATCAAGACACGGGAGCACCGGGCGGTCTTGCTGGTACGAGACAGGGAGGGATACGTAAACCTGTGCCGGATCATCTCGGACCGTCATTGCCACCGGGACTTTGATTTTATCAAGTCCTTGAGGGAGCGGCGGAGAGGGCTGATAATTTTTTCCGATGATTTCAAGGTGCTCAAGGCCCTGGGGAGGGATTCCGTGGAAGATCTTTTCGTTGAAATGTCACCGGGCTACAACATGGCAGCCTGCCATGCCTTTTCCAGGAGGAGTGGAATACCTCCCCTGGCCACCAACCGGGTCTACCTGGTCAGTAAGGGCCAATTTTGGCTTCACCGGATCCTCAGGGCCGTTGATATGAACAGCAAACTTTCGCGGCTCACTTACGAGGATACGTGCAGGGAACACAATTATCTCATTGGTCCGGGAGCCATGATCGAGCAGTTCCCCCATGCCCCCGAGGCGGTTTCCAATACCCTGGAGGTGGCCGCGGCCTGTTTATCCGGGTGGGACTTTTCGCAGATCATATTTCCTACCTTTGAGGGACTGGACGACAGATGGGCCTTTGAGCGACTTTATCGGGAGACCATGGAGGGATGCAGAAGGCGATACGGTGAGATAACCCGGAAGATCCAGGAAAGGGTGGAGCACGAGATGAAGATCATCCGGGAGAAAAACTTCGCTCATTATTTCCTGATAGTCGCCGACATTACCCGGAGGGCGAATCATTCCTGCGGCAGGGGTAGTGCTGCGGCCTCCATCGTTTCCTATGCCCTGGGGATAACCCACGTGGATCCCATAAGGCATAACCTGTTCTTTGAGCGGTTCTTGAACCCCGGCAGAAAGGATCCCCCGGATATTGACGTGGATTTTGCATGGGATGAAAGGGACCGGATCATAGACTATGTATTCGCCAAGTACGGGGCTGCCAGGACCGCCATGGTGGCGAACCACAATACCTTTGGCGCCCGATCAGCTATCAGGGAGATTGCAAAGGTCTTCGGACTGACGTCCAGGGAAATCAATCGCGTGACGAGCAGGATCGGCTTTGGATGGCGACTTAAGAAGGTCTGGAGGGAGCTGGAAGAACATCCAAGG
>JAFDIC010000291.1 GCA_019308525.1 Deltaproteobacteria bacterium | reverse complement strand
CGAAGCAACACGGATCCGTTCGTGATGGACCTTGCCACCCGCAGAGAAAAGGTCACCCTGGAGGCAACAGTCCTACAAGAGCTCAGTTCATCCGGGGACGGAGCCAGGTATGCCATCAGGATCTACAAGATCAAGGTAGGGAGAGGAAAGAAAGCCACTGAGAGGAGGACCGACGCCAAATGCCGCTTCACTATTTACAGGAATGCGCCGACATTGCATCCCGGGGACAGGATTCATTCCCCTGCCAGGCTTGGTCTGTTCAAGAACTTCAACAACCCGGGCGGCTTCGATTATGCGTCCTACATGAGGTGGAAGGGCTTCGAGTGTTCGGCCTCTGTTTCAGAGGGCCGAATGGTAGTGCCCATGGGCGTGGCGCAACTGGGATTTCCAAGGGGCTGGATTGAAGGGGCCAGGAAGGATGCCAAAGAGTTTCTTTGGGAGAATCTGCCGTCTGAAAATGCAGGCATACTGGCCGCTCTGATCCTTGGGGAGAGGCAGAGGATCAGCAGCTCATTCAGGGATAGACTCAACAGGTCGGGGCTCGGGCACATGCTGGCGGTGTCCGGCCTCCACATAGGGCTGGTCGCATTGCTGGCCTTTTCCCTGTTCAAGACCCTCCTATCCTTCTCCTACAGGGTTTCCTTGAAGATAGACATCAGAAAGGTTTCCGCCCTGGGCAGCATGCTGACTGTGATCATGTACACAGCCCTCAGCGGTTTCCAGGTCTCAAGTCAGAGGGCCATGATAATGGCCCTTGCCTATTTTGCGTCCATGATCATGGGGCGGGAGCGGGATCTCTGGTCTACCCTGTGTATCGCCGCTTTACTGATCTTGTCCCTGGATCCAGGGGCGATATCCAGCATTTCCTTCCAGTTATCATTCATGGCAGTCGCGGGGATTCTACTCCTTGGCCCGCGACTGGTGCAAAGGATGCCTCTGCCGTTCCATTGGACAGGGGGAGAAAAAAGCTCCCTTCTCAGGCGTCTCTATTCCTATATCATTGGGATCGTTGCGGTAACCATCTCGGCGGTGTTTTTTCTCCTTCCCCTCAGCGCCTATTACTTTCACCAGGTCTCCCTGGTGTCGGTGCCTGCAAACATGACAGTGCTCCCTATCCTGGGTTTGTGGGTGCTGCCCTTGGGGCTCCTTGCGGTATTTCTCTTACCCTTTTCCCATTTCATTTCCAGGTGCCTGCTGGGAGCGAGTTCCTGGGGTGTGGAAGGCATGAAGGTGATGGCGGGGTTCTGGGCTGACCTTCCCTGGTCTTCTTTCTGGACGCCGATCCCGAGTATCCTTGAGATAGGCCTTTTCTACGGGTTCGTGCTCTTCCTTTTTGCACCGGGTCGAAGGAGGTGGAAGAGGCCGGCCATTTACTTGATCCTGCTTCTTGCCTTAGGAGACATCTCCTACTGGTTCTACATGACCTGGTTCCACAGATCCTTGCAGGTGACTTTCCTGGACGTGGGACAGGGGAATGCGGCGGTGATTCGCTTTCCGGGCAGGAAGAGGATGCTCGTGGACGGAGGGGGTTTCACTCGGGATACCTTTGACGTGGGCAGGATGGTAGTGGCTCCTTACCTTCTGAGATCCAAGATAGGCAGGATGGATTACCTGGTCTTGAGCCATCCCCATCCCGACCACCTGAACGGGTTGAGGTTTATAGCGAGGCACTTCGCACCAAGCGAGTTCTGGTACAATGGTCAGAGATCGAAACAGGAGTCATTCAAAGACCTGATGAGCATAATAGAGTCAGAGAACATAGAGATGCGTCTTCCGAGGGACCTGGCGGTATCCAGGTCAATCTCAGGGGTGAGAATCGACGTGCTTCACCCGCCTCCAGTGGGAGAAGGACAATTCCCATACGGCAAGAAGATGAGGGCCAACGACCTTTCGATGGTCCTGAAGATTTCTTACAGGGGAATATCTTTCCTGTTCCCGGGCGATATTGAGAAAGCGGGGGAACAGTCGGTGGTGAAAAAGGCCGGGCCGAGGCTGAGGAGTGACGTCCTCCTCGTCCCCCACCACGGCGGCCGTACGTCCTGTTCCAGGTCCTTCCTGGATATGGTCAAGCCAAGCATATGTGTTGTTTCAGGAGGGAGGGGCAATCCCTATGGGTTTCCCCATCCGGAGACCATGGAGAGGCTGAAAGAGGCGGGCTGCCGGATCCTAAGAATTGACCAGATGGGCTCCATAGACATCTCTGTTGGTGAAGGAGGGTTCAAGGTGAGCAGCTTCCTGGCGGGCACGCTTATGAAAGGCAAGGAATTCTCCGGGTTGAAGGATCGCCCCGAGAGACAGGGGAGGGGGAAAGATCAAGGCAAGAGCTCATCCCCGCTCCCGTGAAGGGCCTTTTGGGTGGCCACTAAATTTTTCATAATCTTCCATGGTATCTATGTCCATGTCATAAGGGCCCCCGTCGACCTCAAGGACACAAACGCGGTCAGGGAATTTCGTGAATAGCTCCCTGGCACCAACGTCACCCTTGAGTCTATGCAGTTCCCCGTAAAAGAGCCGGTTTATTATCACAGGATGGGAGCGCTTGCCGCAGACCTTTACCGCCCCCAGGGGAAGGCCGGAATGGAGGTACCCTTGGAGGAGCCGGTTGATTACCTGCCTGTTGATAAAAGGCATATCAGCCAGGATTATCATGATATCCTCATAAAGGGTCTCCGCTCTGGACAGCCCTGCGATGATTGAGGTACTCATTCCCTGCCCGTAGGCGGGATTCTCTACTATGCTCAGCTTCGGGTGATGAGAATCAGTGCGCAGTCGGGCCCTTATCCTGTCCGATTGATATCCAAGGACGAGATATACCCTGTGCAGATCCGAATTGATGGCTTCCTTGAGCACCAGATCAAGGAGACATGTTTCGCCCGCAGGAAGCAACTGCTTGGGGGTTCCAATCCTGGTAGATGCCCCGGCGGCGAGGATGAGGCCGGCGACCTTTCTTAGTGTTCCACCCTTTGGTCGCGCCATTCGAACCCTGCGTCAAAGACCTTGAGGTTGTCCTCCCTGAATCTTTCCGGACTGAGTTTTTCGATGGTCCTCCTCAGTTCGTCACGGAAGAGTGGTCCTTCCCCGAGGGAGGAGAAGTAACCCAGCAGGGCGAGGTTAGAAGATAGGGGAGAACTCAATTCTCTGGCATGGCGCGATGCAGGAAAACTGTGATAGAGAATCCCCTTTTCCTCAAGGAAGACCTTTACTTCGTCCCTGGGGAAAGCGCCCTCATCCGCATCCACGTATATTCTCCCCCCAGGGGCCAGGTAAAGCAGGTTACGGTAGGCCTCGTTCACTTCCAGGGAGAAAAGTATATGGGCAGAACCCGCCCTGACCAGAGAGCTTTCAAGGTCCCCGATGCGCAGGTGGGAAATGACGGATCCACCCCTCTGGGCCATTCCGTGGGTCTCCGCCCCAATGACGTTGAGCCCTTTCTCAAGGGCAGTCTGGGCCAGGATCCTGGTCATAAAGAGCACTCCCTGGCCGCCCAAGCCGCAAATGACTATGTTTACGGGTTCCATCACTACTGCTCAAGCCTCCACGATAGCTCCCTTAGGGCAGACCTGAAGGCACACGCCACACAGTGTGCAGGCCTGCTCGTTTATGTTGGCACGTCCCAGTTCCTCATCATGGTAAATGGCAGGACACTCAAAACGCTCGATACAAAGGTTACATTCCACGCAGTCATCGGTGATGATCACCCTTTTTTTCACGGGTATGGCCTCGTCCCTGTAAGCAATGACGCAAGGGTGGCGTGCAATAAGGACCGCTATGCCCCCCTCGGGTTCACGGAGGTACTCGGAGGCCTTATTAAGGGATTTTACCATGTTCTCTATGTCATAGGGGTCGAGCACTTCGATGTAATCGACACCGCAACCCGCGACGATTCTTTCCAGGGATATTTCCTTGCCCTTGCTTCCATCGGCCCTTATCCCCAGGCCCGGTGTCGGCTGCATGCCTGTCATGGCCGTGGTCAGGTTGTCAAGGATGACCAGAATGAACCTTGCATCGTTATAGACGGCGTTCAGGAGCCCCGCAGTACCCGAGTGGAAGAAGGTAGAGTCTCCTATGGTGGCTACAATGAGCTGTTCCTTGTGGTCCTGGGAGAAGGACTGGTAGAAGCCTGCCGCCATGGTTATGGCGGCTCCCATGTCCAGGCAGGTATCAACCGCGCCCATGTTGATGCCCAGGGTATAGCAGCCGATATCCGAGGTGAATATGGCCTTTGGACTGGCCTTCCTTATGGCAAAAAATGCCGCCCTATGGGGACATCCGGCACATAGGGTGGGTCTGCGACTCGGAATCTGGAGTCCCTCTACCAGTTCGACCGCCCTGGGATCCCTTTCCCGGCCTAGGGGAGGGAGGTTGAGTTCCGTGAGCACGTCATCCACTATGCCATGGATAACATCGGGTATAAGCTCTCCTTGAGACGGGACATGGCCCGAGAGCCGGCCCATGACCTTTTCCCGGTCCCCCAGGAGATATTCTATAAGAGAATCGGTCTCTTCCAGGACAAGAACCATGTCGCATTGGGACAAGAAGGACCGTATCAGGCCCTCGGGGAAGGGGTATGGGGTCCCGAGCTTCAGCAAGGGGATATCATTGCGCTCCTTTTCCACGATGATATCCCGGATGACCGCATAGGGGACTCCCCCGGCTACTATTCCAAGCTGGTATCGTCTCCCGGGTTCGAGATTGTGCCTGTTGAACTCATCAAGACCCTCAAACTTGTTCGCGATCTTCTTGAGCTTTTCGTTCAACTCCTTGTGGAGCATGAGGCGGAATTTGGGTGTGGCTGCCCACCTCATAGGATCCTTTTCAAACCTTCCCGGCCTCACATTGGGCTCGATCTTTTCCTTCGGGGCGATATTCTGTCTCCCGTGGCAGACGCGTATGGCCGGCCTCAGCACCACGGGAACCTTGAACTCCTCGGAGAGCTCCATGGCAGCCAGGACCATCTTCCTCGCTTCCCTGGGGGAAGAGGGATCAAAGACCGGTACCTTTGCCAGGCGGGCCATGAACCTGGTGTCCTGTTCGGTCTGGCTCGAATGGGGTCCGGGATCATCGCAGGAGATGATTACAAGGCCTCCTACCGTGCCGAGGTAGGCGGAGCTCATCAGGGAATCGGCGGCAACATTGAGCCCCACCTGCTTCATGCAGCAGGCGGCCCTCTTCCCTGTTATGGCGGCAGCAAAGGCCGTGTCCAGAGCCACCTTTTCATTGGTGGACCACTCTACGTAAGTGTTGAGCCCTTCCCTTTTCACGAAGCGGACCACCTCGGGAAGTATCTCGGAACTGGGTGTCCCAGGGTATGATGTGACCACCTGGCATCCTGACTCGACCAGGCCCAGGGCTATGGCGCCGTTTCCAAG
>JAFDIC010000290.1 GCA_019308525.1 Deltaproteobacteria bacterium | reverse complement strand
TTTAGCGAGCTTGCGATCCTTAAGAATATCTTCCTGCTTCTCAAGGCGGGTCTTTAACAGGCTTCGACCGTCCTCGACCGCCTCCCGCGCGTCCGCCAGCCATTCAAGCTCCTGCCCGATACCCTCCTCCATCACCGCCTTGCGCTGAAGGGCCTTCACCAGCCAAGCCACCTGGCCCAATAACAGCCCCAGGTCCTCCCGCGCAAACTCCACCTCCGCGTACTCGATGGCCCACGCCGGGATGTGCTCTACAATCCTTTCCCGCGGCGGGATAAAGTAGTCGTGAAAAATCAGCGGCAGCGACACCAAAATCAACACTGCGACCGCCAACGGCTTGTTTTTTACAATCCGTCTAAGCATTACCTTGACTCTTGAAAAAATTGATCAGGTTAAACCGGGCTGATTAACAGCCGTATCCTATCTCCAAAGTAGGCCGATAATAAATCAGAAGGGGCGTCGAGGAGCTACCTGCCGCGACGTTTACGGCGCAGGCAAGAAGGGTGAAAGTATAGCGCGAGGATTTCCCAGGTAAATATGGTGGCTTCGCAGGCATTTTTTCACCTTGAAACTCAAACCCTTGGTACTATCTATTCAACCCTTATTCCCCCAGAGGCAACGGGCTTTGGAACCCGTTGATATCCGCAGAAGCAATTGACTTCCTGATAGCAGATTCAATGAGCCGTGTCAAGTGTATAAGAAAAATTTCACGAAAGAAATACATGATTGAAAACTATAGGATGGGCCTGTCGGCTCACTCTCGTATAGTGGGCATGTCGATAGTAGGCAACTAATCTATAGCCTTGATTGGTGAGTATGGAGATACGACCGTGATGCCGCGGCTTGTATGCTTCTATGTTTCAAGCCTTCTGGAAGAAAGTAATCAATTCAGCAACAAGATAATTGGTGAACTTTGAGCATTGTAGAGGTATCGGCCTGGTGATGTCAAGAATTTTGTGTCAGCAATATAGGCCTAAAAGGATTGACCGCTTAATAATGACTTGCTATGATGATTAGCCTAATCAAGTGTTGCGGGATTCTTGATCGTTTGTATCTCGACAGAGCAAGGTGCAAAGATCACAAGAAACTCGATAGGCTGATCGAGCAATACAAGTACCGAGAATTCAATGGGCCATATCAGGCTAGGCAAGAGTCTTCCCCGCACAAGGAAGTGGGGGCAAGTTGTCGATCTTATCGGCGGCAATGCCGGCGCTTCCGAGGTGGCTGCCGCTACTATGGAGGCGGCGCAAGGAGGGCTGAAAAAGGCCGCCCTGGACCCCGGGCTGATCCATTCCATTTGGCTCTTGACGCAGATTCCTCTTGCAGCAAAGGGAGAAAATTTCGCTTCAGCGCTTCGGGAGATAGGTCTCCAGGTCCCGGATAATCCCAGCCTCCTGGAAGTTGTTAACGCTTTCACGAACGCTGTAGACAACCATCTGCGCGAGCGAGGCGGCCGCTCCGACCTGGGCGAGATGGCCCAGATGGCCGCATCCGAGACCCTCACAGCGCTTGGGACCGAACGAACCCGCAGTCTTTTTGAAACCGCGCCGGAAGACGTCCAGCGCGCGTTCAAAAGTTTCTCCACTACCAAGCAGTTTGGTGTTCTCTCCAGGGATTTCTTTGCCCGGCTGAGCAAGAGGTATCTTGGTTATTTTCTTAGCCGTGAGCTCTCAAACCACGTCTCCGGCGACGGACGTTTTTCCAATATTGACCAGCACGCGGAATTCAACAAGGCCCTGGAGCTCCATTGCCAGCAGGCCGCCTATATCGTTGAATCGTTCGCCGGGGGCTGGTTTTCAAAAACGAATTTTGAAGGCGGGATTACTCCAGAGAAAGCCGAGGCATTCACCCATGTAGCGCTAAAGAAACTCAGGTCAGAGCTTGCCAGGGGTGCACGCGATGATGAGCAATGAGCGTGTTATTCTCTGTGGCAGCGCAAGGACCGATAAACCTGTCGGCGCTCACAAGCCGATCCGACTCAAACTTTGGGGAAAAGATAAGAACGTCACACTGAAGATTACGGACATCACAGATCGGATGGTGGCAAACCTTCCACCGCGTCTGATCGATCTGTTGGAGATCGCCACTTACATTTATTGCGCAGACCAGGCGACAACACGCGGTGGAGATGGCCTCCGCGATTACGGATCAAACTGGCGCCGCAAGTTTCGTTTTCACATTCCTGTGCGCGAACCGGATGTCTGGTCATCGGGCCAGATGATTTCCATTTTACAAGACACTCTCGGCTTTCTGTCGGAGGATGAATATCATTTTCATTTCGTAAAGCTCACGGACCCTCCTCCCATGTCGCTCTACCTGGACTTTGGAAGTGGTGGAGCTTCGGGTTTATCTGCCGAAGAGGTCATCCTCTTCTCTGGCGGACTTGATTCCTTGGGCGGAGCGATACAGGACGCCGTGATCAATAAAAAGAATGTGGCGCTTGTCAGTCATCGCTCCTCGCCCAAGATTGCCAAGCGTCAACGCGAGCTTGTGTCTGATCTTGGAAACCATACTCATACACCCCCTTTCCATGTCCCGGTTTGGATTCACAAGGAAAAGGAGTTGAGCCGGGAATTTACCCAGCGAACCCGTTCATTCCTTTATGCATCGCTTGGTGCGGTGGTGGCGAGAATTTTTGACCTCTGGCGTGTTCGCATCTATGAAAACGGAACCATAAGCGTCAATCTCCCGATTTCAGAACAAGTCATCGGTTCACGAGGCACGCGGTCAACTCATCCGCAGGCGATCAACGGCTTCTCGGACTTGTTCAGCGCTCTTTTTGAGAAGGAGTTTCTGATTGAGAACCCCTTCCTTTGGATGACGAAGGCGGAAGTGGCTAAAGCAATTGTCGAGGCGGGTTGCAGGGAGTTGATCAAGTACAGCACCAGTTGCACCCACATCTGGGAAATGACTACCCTTAAGACCCATTGCGGGGTCTGCTCGCAATGCATTGACCGCAGGTTTGCCGTGCTCGCTGCGGGATGCACTGATGATGACGATCCCATGGAGATGTATTCAGTTGATCTTCTCACTGGCGAGCGTAAGCCCGGCGAATCCCGGACTATGCTGGAATCGTATGTGCGGACCGCAAAGAAGATAAAAGACATCACTGATGATGGGTTCTTTTCCGAGTTTCCGGAATGCTACAGGATCATCGGCCATATCAGGGGGATGAAGGTTGATGAAGCGGCTTCCAAAATACTCGACTTATATCGGAGGCATTCAAACCAGGTGTTCGATGTCATCACGCAAGGCATCCGCGATCATGCTGGTGAAATAAACGAAGGCAAACTTCCCAAATCGTGCCTCTTGATATTGGCGCTGCCGGATAACTATAAAAGGCCTGAAGATATTGACGAGACTTCAAGGGAAGATTTCCGTACGCCGATGGGAGCGGCATGGCAGGATGTAAGCATCCAGTTTAAGGACGCCCACACGGTTTCCATTAAGGTGAAGGGAGAAGATGGAATCTACAACTACACCCAGATGGGCATGGTGGACAAAAGGAATGGAAATCCTACCAAGCAATGGGACCTTCTGTATTCTTTTGCCCAAGGTCATGGAACCATGGATTATGATCACCCCGACGCCTGCCAGAAGAACCAAAAGAGAAAAGAAAAACTCGCAAAGAGCTTATGCGATTTTTTCAGCATCCAGGGAGATCCCTTCCGGCTTACCGATGACAAGAAGGGATGGCGTGCCCGCTTCTTTATCTCGCCGGATTAGCCTCCGCTGATATAGTTCTCCCCCTTGACTACTCCGTGCTTGCTTATGTGTGCCTGATCGCGCACGATGAACAGGCATCGAAAATTCGATAACCCTCCTGAAAAATTTTCAAAAATCTTCACTTTTCCCCTCTCTCTAACCTACTGAAATAAAAGCATTTGCGCTGCCGATTTCCATCTCTCGCCAGGTCTGTTCATCCCTTCTCATCGAAATTTCGACAGTAAAGGGTGAGAAACTCGGCGAGGACTTGCCATGAGATCGAGATAGTCCGGGAGACCGGGTTTGGGCCCCTGGCAGAAAACCTCTCGCCGAGCCTGCTGCCGGGGGGCTTTTCAATTAAGGCAAGAAGGGAGGTAAGCATGAGGAAGATTAAATGGAGATGCAAGGAATGCGGGAAGCTTCTCGGCGAGATTGAAGGGACACGCCTGCACATCAGGGTCTCGCGCGGCCGCGAGTACCTGGTCTGTCTGCCCGTAACAAGCGTGTGCCGCGGTTGCCACGGCTTGAACGAGCTGCCAGCGCCCGAGCAAGGGAGAAGTCAAGAAAGCTAACTCAAGATCACCGGGATAAACCAGAGATCAACCAAGCGGCGCGCGACGTCCTGATCGGTCTTCCTGCCTGTGCGTGTCCGCACGCAGACAGGTAAGCGGCGACAACGCCCGGCCGGAAAGGCAGGGCGTCATGTCGTCAAGGAAGTGGGAACGCAAACTTCTCGAGGAGGAAATCCAAACTGAACCATTCATGAAATTGCTCAAGCGATTAAAAAGGAAGGAACGATTTTACAGGCAGTTCGAATCATGGCCGGACGTGATCGAATTCATGGACGTTAGCTCATCAGAAGACCATTGCAAAGACGATGTGCTCCGGCCCATTTTCCGGGAGCAAGGCAAGAATGGTGACCAGCGTTGGAATGTGATCCTGCTGGTCATTTTCTGGCCGAGGCTGGAGGCGCTGTATTGGAAAAAGTGCGCATGGGACCGGGACCATGATGAGAGATGGCAAACCTTGATGTGCGTCTTCTATGAAGTGGTCAGCCTGATCAACTTGAAAAAGCGCCCTGACCGGCTTGCCCAGAAAGTCATCAACGACACCTACCACCGGCTCCACGATGAGTACCGCCGGCGATGGAGGCGCATGGGGCGGGAGAGGCCGGTTGAGGACGAGGAACTCCAAAAGCGAGCGGGCTGTGAGGCGGGTATAGATTTCACAGCCATCGAACTCCGGGAAGCACAAGAAGCAGAGATCAAGAGGCTAAAAGAGCACATGGAAGCGGGCAGACTCAAGGAGAAGGACTTCACACTCCTCGTCAGCACAAGAATCCACGGCCAATCCCTCGCCGACTTCGTCCGCGACTCCGGCCTCACCTACAACTGCGCCAAAAAGCGCCGGCAACGCGCCGAGGCCAAAATACGCCGCTACGAAGAAGGAGAGTAACTCGCGAGGGTCAGGATTGCGGGAACCACCACCCCATTCATGAAGATCGCCCAGAGGCCCAGGGATGCCTATAAATTGCCAACAGGGGCAACCCTGGTGCGCCGTGTGCCCACCGGTCAGGTAGTATGCGCCTCCCGCCTAGCCAGGCCAACCCGAGGCCACCCAAGGCGGCCCCCCGCGCGCCGTAGCGCGGCAGACAGGCTTGTTGCCGATTTGGTCGTAGGGGAGCTTGGTTTTAG
>JAFDIC010000289.1 GCA_019308525.1 Deltaproteobacteria bacterium | reverse complement strand
CATCGCTTTCCTGGCGGCCAAAGGCATTGACCTCTCGGCCATGGCAGAGGGCCTTGAGTACGCGGGCATGGCCCGTGTCATATTCCCCTCCATCAAGGCAAGAGACGTGGCTCTGGCAAATCTCGTGGTCTTTTTCCTGGGGCTGGCGGTGAGTATCTATCCCGCTCTCAAGGCAGCAAGATTCAGGCCCGTTGAAGCCATGAGATACACTTGACAGGAGAAGCAGGCGAACGGGGGAAGGTCATGAATATTGTTGAGTGCGTGGATGTTGACAAGTCCTATCGGCAGGGCAAGATCGAGGTCAAGGCCCTCAGGGGGATAACACTGTCCATCCAGGCAGGGGAGTTCGTGGCCCTGGCAGGGCCGTCGGGTTCAGGCAAGACCACCATGCTCAATGTCGTGGGAGGGCTGGATTCGGTCGATTCCGGCCGCATCGTCATTGACGGAAAGGTATTGAACGATATGAGCCAGTCCCAGCTCGCGGACTTGCGGTTGCACAGGATTGGGTTTGTCTTCCAGGCCTACAATCTGATCCCTGTGCTTTCGGCCATTGAGAACGTGGAATTCGTCATGCTCCTCCAGGGCATGCCTCCAGGAGAACGTAAGGCAAAGGCGAGGAGCATATTGGATGAGGTGGGCCTGGAGGGGATGTATGATAGACGCCCCGCCGAGCTATCCGGGGGGCAGCAGCAGCGAGTGGCCGTGGCCAGGGCGATAGTATCAGGCCCCTCGATCGTCCTGGCAGATGAACCCACTGCAAACCTCGATTCAGAGACCGGAAAGGGGCTGCTGGAAATGATGAGGGAGATGAATGAAAAGAAAGGGGTTACATTCATCTTTTCCACCCACGACCAGATGGTAATGGACTATGCCAAAAGGATTATTTCCCTCAGGGATGGAAAAGTGGTTGACGATCGTGTAAAACAAGACTAGGCGCAAGCAATGATCAGCGAGGTGAAGAAATCCCCTTGGTCTCCCTTTTTCCTTTTTGCAGCACTTATCTCAATTCAATTACTGCCGGGCACCTCATGGTGTTTCAAAAACAATCCAGACAAGGCGATCTTCCAGCCTGTAAGTGATCGACAGCCATCAGAACCCTGGTATGAACGCATCAGGTTCGAATGGGGTGGCCATCTAAAATTCACAGGGGCGGCCTCCTGGCCTGATGAGGAATCCATTTATGGTATCGTTGGCACCGGAACATATTATGATGGAAGCGCGGAGGCCAGGCTGACGGGCAGCATGTTTCTTGGAGACTGGGGATACATGGTGGCCCATTATGAGGCGATCGTTTCGGGCGGTGACACCAGGTCCAAGGTCACGGAACTGGAGAAGATGTTTCCCGGGTTTTCCAACCTGGGCCTCGTGGGATGGCGAAGGGTGGAGGATGACACCCGCTTCATGGACCTCACCAAGGTCGCAAAAGAACATGACGATTATATCATGTATCACAGGCTGGACAGGCTTTTCCTGACCCTGCTACCCGCTTGGGGCTTGGTTCGAATTGGCCGGCAGGCAGTGACCTGGGGAAACGGCCTTATCTTCAATCCCCTGGATGTGTTCAATCCATTTGCTCCGACGGATACAGTACGTGACTACAAGATCGGAGAGGATATGGTTCTGGTGCAAATCAGTGCATCGGAGCTGGGGGAGGTGGAATTATTGGTCGTTCCCAGGCGGGACCCGCTGGCCGGGGAACTGGATGGAGATGAGAGTTCCCTGGCAGGAAAGGGTCACTTTGCAAGGGGCACTTTGGAGTTTGATATCATGGCAGGGAAAAACTACAAGGATGCGGTAATAGGGGTAGGTGGGAGCGGCTATCTCAGAGAGGCAGTGTGGCGAATGGATGTCATCTGGACCAGGCTCGATAATGATCATCGCAAGGACTTCTTTTGGTCCATTGTGGCCAACATGGATTATTCATGGCTCTGGTGGGAAAAGAACGTGTATGGCCTTGTGGAATTATACTATAATGGTCTTGGGCAGGATGATTACAGCGAAGCCGTCAAGGATCCCAATATCTCGGAACGGATCAGACGGGGGGAACTTTTCGCACTGGGACGCATCTACCTTAGCGGCCACCTGAGGGTAGAGCTGCATCCTCTGTTCAACTTCTACTTCACTACTATCAACAACGTCACGGATCCATCCGGTATTGTTCAACCCTACGGCACCTGGGACATCAAGAATGACGTCCAGTTGACCATCGGCGGTACCCTTTTCTACGGTGGGCACGGTACGGAATATGGAGGTTTTGAACTGGACGGGAGCGGTATGATCATTGAACCTTCACCCAACGTATATGCGCGATTCACCTATTTTTTCTAGGAAAATCGCCTGGTGACAGCCTGTCGCCCCCTGCCCTGGCGATAGCTTGAAGGGAAAGTGACGGACCGGGGCGACAGGCTGGACAAAGAGCGCCGGCGCGGCTAACAATGCGTCATTGGTGGGAGAAGAGTCTGAGACCCTCGGCTAGACCCTTGAATCTGTAAATCCAGGCCCCTCCTTTTCCCGAGGCGGTAATGTAAACCTCGTTCGTGCCCGGCTTGAAGGCGACATTGGTGGTGCGGAGTAATTTCCCTTCGTCCCTTCCGGGGATGAGCACCTGTGCCACAGGGATTCCACCACTGTTCAGTATCAGTATCCTGCCTTGAAAGATGATGGCCTGGTATACATTTCCCTTGCTGTCCAGGGCCATGGAATCACATCCTCCGGGGGCACCGACGAATCGATAGGGTATCCCGGAACCGGCGATAGGGACGATGGTTACACCATCCTCCAGCAACTGAAGGCGATGTATGGCGTTTCTCCCGGTTTCGGTCACCCACAGCACATTCCCTTCGGGAAAGAGGCCGATGCCGTTGGCAGAGGCAAGGTTCCGAAATACCGGCTTGATTGTTTTGAAGTCCGCTGAGTACCGGTATACACCACCCTTCGGGTCGGCTGCCGTTCCAATGAAATCCGTCACATACAGGTTGCCCCTGGAGTCGAACACCAGGTCGTTGGCAGATCTTGGAAATCCCTGATATTTCACCTTGATCTCTGTCATATTGCTGCCGTCAGGATTTACGGCGACAACCTTGCCGCTCAAGCATGCCAGGAACAGTCTCCCGTCCCTGTGTATGGCGATGCCGTCGGGCAAAAGCCCTTCTTGTTTGAAAACGGTGACTACCTTTTTGTCAGGCGTTATCTTCAGTATGCGATTGTCAAAGATCGAACTCACAAAAAGATTGCCCTTCCTGTCGAATGCCGGACCTTCCAGAAAAAGCTCTTGTGAATCTACCCGGAGCCACGGTTCTACCTCCAGTTTCGGGAGATTTGCCAATGCCGGAGGCAAAGGTACCACGCTTTTTGATACCTGGGCTCCGGCAGGGACCGAATAATTTGCAATGATCAAGATACCCAAAGAGATGGCAGTGATTAGAAGTCTTCTTTTCATTTTTCCCCTCCTTCTTCTAAAGATGCAGTACGTATTACCTGAAGCGGTTAATCTCATCCCGCAATACCTTTGCGGCTTCACGGGCCGCAAAGGCAAAGTCTTTGCCGCTGCCAGCATAGATGATTCCCCTCGAGGAGTTGATTATCATGCCGGTCCCATGTGAGTCAAGGCCATTGCGGATGGCGGCTTCCACGTCTCCCCCCTGGGCTCCTATACCCGGGACCAGTAGGGGCATATCACCTACGATGTATCGAATCTCCTTCAGTTCCTCCGGGTACGTGGCCCCCACGACGAGAAGGATATTAGAGTTGTAGTTCCATTCATGGGACGCCTTGTACGCGATCACCTGGTATAACTTCTTGCCGTCTACCTCAAGGTCCTGGATGTCCCGGGCACCGGGATTGGATGTGCGACAGAGGATCACCACCCCCCTGTCCTTGTTCTCCAAGAACGGTGTCAGAGAATCAGCGCCGAGGAAGGGATTCACGGTCAGGGCATCCGCCCCATACCGCTCGAAGGCTTCCTTGGCGTACATTTTTGCCGTGCTACCGATATCACCCCTTTTTGCGTCAAGGATGACTGGGACACCCGGGTAGGTTTCATGGATGTAATCGATTGTCATGGCGAGTTGCCCCTCGGCTCTCTCTGCGGCATAGTGGGCGAATTGGGGCTTGTAAGCACAGACGAGATCGGCGGTCGCATCAACTATGGCCCGATTGAATTCAAAAATCGGGTTCTTGGATTCAAAGAGGTGATCGGGAATCCTCGACGTGTCCGGATCCAGGCCGACACACACCAGGGAATCGTGCCTTGACCATATTCGCCTGAGGGTTTCGTAGAAGGACATAAGCGGAATCCTCCTCTGTCTTGAGATTCTGCCTCCGGGTCAGGTACGCGGCGCCAGGGAAACCTGGACTCCAGCACTTCGTTCAATACACTATCCTTATTTCGAACAACTTGGGCCACAATTTGCCGGTGACAAGGAGCCGATCGGTCTTCGCGTCATATGCAATCCCGTTGAGGACATCGACCTCACTTGTCATGTCCTCGGGGGACAGGAGCCCTGACAGGTCGATCCAGCCTTCCACCTGTCCCGAGCCAGGATCGATAATGACGATGCACTCTGTCCCCCACAGGTTGGCAAAGACTCGACCTTGAATGTATTCCAGTTCGTTGATGTTTGTCACGGGCACACCACCATACTGCACCTGCACTTGACCCAGTTCCTCGAAGGTGAAGGGGTCCAGGAAACGCAGGCTGAAGGTGCCGTCGCTCATGATGAGACGAAGACCGTCATGGGTAATACCCCAACCCTGTCCCCTGTAACGGAATTTGCCCACCAAGGCAAGATCTTTCTCGCGGTAAATGAATCCCACCCGGGAATTCCAAGTCAATTGTATGACCTTGTCCCTGAACACGGTCACTCCTTCTCCAAAGTACCGGTAGGGCAATCGCACCATGCTCATGATCTTGCCGGTAAGGACTTCCACCTTGCGGAGAGAGGATTTCCCATAACGTCCGGTTCCCTCCAAGAGAGTAGCACCGTGGAAGGCCAGTCCCTGGGTAAAGGCTCCCCTGTCATGGGGGTAGACATCAACGATCCGATAGGAATAGACAGGTCTGGCGGTAAGACCATCACAACCTGCCGTCTTCTGCCCCGGCCTGGTATGGGATTCGGCTGATCGTCCCTGGCCCGTACCCGGCTCTGATGCCAAAGGAGAAACGATTCCAACACAGATGGAAAGAGTCAGGCAAAGGAGGAAAACTCGTATGAATGATTCCATTTTCAAGGCACCATAGTGGCAAGGTTGCCGGTCTGTTTCCCGCGAGGAAAACATAGACAAAAGAGAAAATTTAATCAACAGAATTCCGTTATTGGCTGGCAAGGAATTTGCCGGCAGGCATTCTTCCCTGTGACTTGTTGGGAGAAGGTTGGTTGCCGGGCGTAAAAGAGGTTGTGAA
>JAFDIC010000015.1 GCA_019308525.1 Deltaproteobacteria bacterium | reverse complement strand
ACTCCAAACGCCTCGTTCGTCAGGAAGACTTAAGAACGACTTATTTAATTACGAATCTACGTCCCTGGAATACGCACAGTACAGGATCGTCTGAGTGGACCTTTTCTCCTCGGCAAGTTGCTTCGGAACCTACTTCCCCCTTTCCACTTTCCAAGGACTCAAAACAAAATTGGTTCTACATGCATTAAGACTTCTTGAAGTAATACCTCAGGGCACTTGCTAATGAAGACCGCTTTTCTCGCCCTATAATCAAGTGATCGTAGTTGATCTGCCATTATTATTCCCGTCACTTTCTCAGATTCGGGAATCGGCACATAAAATGGATTTTTGCGTCTAGTGGTGCTTATGGGACAAACAAAAACAAATCCCATCTTTCTATTAAATGAAGTGTGGCTTAAGACTAAGGCAGGTCTGCTCCCCGTTTGTTCATGCCCAGCTTGTGGGTGAAAATTGAGACGGATAAAATCTCCACGTTTGGGGATGTAGTCTACCAAACTTCTTCTCCTTCAGGCTTGCCCCATGATATTTCTTCGCTGGGTTCTTCTGCTTTGGCTAACAATTCTTTAAGTGTATACTTTTTGACCAGACGTACTGGCCTTAGAACCAATTTTCCGTTTTCAATGGCACAACTTACCTTGTCCTTTGGCTTCAAGTGAAGAGCCTCTGAAATGTGCTTAGGGAGCCTTATCCCAAGGGAATTGCCCCATTTTCCAATTTGCAATTCAATATTATTGTTTTGCATAACCATGCCTCCTGAATCTTATGATATACAATGTATATCCAAGAAAACATAATGTCAATACAAAATGTGTTAGAGATTTTCTGGCTAGATATCATTCAAATACTGGAGCCATATAGCGAAGGGTAATATGTTAAGAATCCCACCTAGCATTCAATTGCCCTTTGAAACCTTCCGCGAAAAAAATGGGGTGCCGCCCAAATCTCCCTTTTTGAGGTGACGGATGCCATCCTTGCCGGCCACCACGACGTCCGAGGCAAGCCCCAAGAAGAGCCCGTGTTCCACGATACCCGCCCTCTTGCAAAGTTCAAGGGCCAGTTTTTCTGCTTCCTTGATAGGGCCGAACCTGCAATCAAGGATGTAGTTTCCCTGGTCCGTCTCAAATGTTCTTTCATCGCCTGCCTTTCGGAGGGTCACACCGGCGCCCAGGGTCTCGATAAAGGCCTTCTCTACCGGCCAGGCAAAGGGAATAACTTCGACAGGCAGGTGCCACAGGGTCCCGATACAGGGAGACATCTTGCTCTCGTCCACCATGATGACGGTCCTTCGGCTTGTCTGGGCTATCACCTTCTCACGTAGCAGGGCGCCGCCACCCCCCTTTATGAGGTTCAAGGAGGGGTCCACCTCGTCCGCCCCGTCAATAGTAATATCGATTATCCTGCATTCCTCTAATGTCGTCAGGGGAATTCCTGCTTCCCTGGCCCTCTTTTCCGTGTCCCTGGAGCTGGGTATGCCCACGATGTCCTTCAATTCCCCCGCCCTTATCTTTTCCCCGAGGCGGTCGAGGGCGTAACGCACGGTGCTTCCCGTGCCAAGCCCAACGACCATGCCCGACTCAATGAACTCAACAGCCTTTCTGGCTGCCCTCTCCTTCAGCAATGACCTCTCGTCCATCTACCTCTCCTTCTCTGCTCATCATCCCAAGGCCCGTGCCAGTCTCTCTAATCCCGCGTCTTTGTCCCTGAAATGGAATCGAATCACCCTTCGCCCCGCATCCAGCAGGGCCTGGCGGTCACCCAGGGCCTGTGCCATCTTGAGCACTCCAAAGCTGATGGATGACTTCTCACTCCCCGCCTCATCGGGAATCGGCAGATCAACCGGTATGTCGGCCGTAATCTGGATAAACAGGCCCCGGCCCCCATCCCCTTTGTGGAGTTGCCCCGTGGAATGGAGGAAGCGGGGGCCGTATCCCACGGTGGTTGCCAAGCGCTCAGCAGTCTGGATAGACGTACGAAGGTCCTGGAGCAAGGAATCAGTCTCTTCTCCCGGCGCAATAAAAGCCTGTATGGCAACGTAGCTCCTGCCCCTGAAGCCATCTTCACCCTGACGTGCCAGGGACAAGAACTTTTCAAGGGCCTCTTCGGGACTTCTGGCTGGGAAATCAGAGTATACCATGAGGTCGGCTGCCTCGATGGCCGGCTCCGGTTCCGGCAATCGTCCTTCCCTGATGTAAGTCTCGACCATTTTCCGGGCCAGCACCTTGGCCGATTCCACGTTGGGCTGATCAAAGGGATTGATTCCCAGGAACCACCCGGCTACCGCAGTAGCCATTTCCCACCTGAAGCACTCTCCGCCAATATCATAGGGATCCTTCAAGTTGAACTCAAAGACGGGAAATCCTGCCTTGCGGAGGGCTTCTATCTTGGTGTCATGGGTACTATCCCCATCCAGCCTGAGGTAGGCAAAGACCCTGTCCCTGGAATAGAATTGAGGCTCTTTCAAGTCTTCACCCTGAACAGGCAAGATACCCTTTCCTTCCTTTCCCGTGCTCTCAGCTATCAATTGCTCCACCCACGCGCCGAAGGCTGATATCCCGGGGGATGTAACCAGGGTGAGCTTGTCCAGTCCCCTGTTCGCCAGCTCCCCCATTGCAGCACCCAGGAGGGCCGAGGAGTTGTTTCCCCTCACAGGGGACTTGGGCCCTTCGCTGTTACGAGCCATGGTGCCCGCCCTTTCAAGGAGCACCGCCAGGTCACGGCCCATAAGGGCTGCCGGGACCAGACCGAAATAGGACAGGGCAGAGTAACGCCCGCCGATATTCGGGTCGTTCAAAAAGACCCTGCAGAACCCGAGCCTTTCCGCCATGGACTGGAGGCTGCTCCCCGGATCGGTGATCGCTATGAAGTGAGCCCCCGCACCTTCCTCCCCCAGCGCATCCTTTGCCCTGTTGTAGAAATATTTCATGAAGGAGAGGGTCTCGATGGTCCCGCCTGATTTGGTAGAAACAATGTAGAGGGTCCTTCGAGGATCATGTCTCCGTTCCGCCGCTAGTACGGCCCCTGGATCCGTGCTGTCCAGGACGAACAGGTCCAGGTAGCCCTCTTCAGCTCCAAAGATGCGACTGAACATCTCAGGGGCCAGGCTTGATCCGCCCATTCCCAGGAGGAGGGCCCGGGTGTAACCCTGCCCCTTGATCCCTTCCACGAATTGCATTAGCCCTGGGATCGCTTCCACCATTGTCTCGGGGCTATGGAGCCAGCCCAGGCGATTGGCGATCTCAGCAGGGTCATCCTTCCAGAGGGTGTGATCGTGGGCCCAGATCCTGGACATTACCCTTTCCTGGCGCATCTTCTTCATCCCCTCACCAACCTCGGCCTCAAATCCTCCAAGTGCGAACTGATATCTCCTGTTTCCCATCTTCATCTGGTCCACCTTTCTTGATCATAGTCAGCGCTCCCCACTATTGCCCTGTGAAAAATGGTGGGGTTGGATGTAACACCCATCGACCCGTGGGCCATCAGGGCCTGGAGTTCACCCGACTGCATAAACGATCTGCGAATATAGTCGTACCAAACGGATTGTCCCAATTTCAATAGCTCATGAAGTTTCGACATATTCTCGGCCCTTTCCCGGGCGCAAAGATTCCGAGCCTGGTCTTCGTCCCTCCGATGTCGCCGGCCAGTACAAGATCTTCCCTACATGTCTTTGCCATTGTTTTCCTTTGAAAGGACAAGGGCTGCCGCCTCCCGGTCCAGCAGCCAGGTAAGCCTTCCCTGCCTGGGAGCGACCTTCTTGGCTGGAAGCCCAAGACCGTCACCTTGGAATATCTCGCGGATGATTTTTATGACAGGCAAGGTCAAAGTCAGGCGGTCCACATCCGGCTCACCACCCCTTGCCGTCACCACCATCCTCCTCTCCTCTTGAAGGGTCGATTGGCCTGGAAACAGGGAAGCCGTGTGCCCGTCCTTTCCCGTCCCAAGGAAGACCAGGTCAAACACCGCAAACCCCTCCTGGTTCAAGGGAAGGATCTCTTCAAGAATTGCCTGATATTTCCTCGCCCCTTCTTCGGGCGGCAGCTCGGCCGGCATCCTGTGAACGTTCTCTGCGGGGATTGGGACCCTATCCAGGAGATCCCGCTTTGCTGCTCCGTAGTTGCTTCTTTCATCTTCCACGGGGACGCAACGCTCATCCACCCAAAAAAGGTGCGTCTTCTCCCAGGGCACCTGGGATGAAAAGCCATCCTCGGCCAGCAGCCTGTACATCTGTCTTGGAGTCGCCCCCCCCGAGAGGGCAACCCGAAACGCCCCGGAATCCCTTATGGACTCCCTGCCGGCATTGATAAACAGTTCGGCCCCGGCCTTTGCAACCTCTGCCGCGTTTTCTTTCACAATAATATGCAAAGGCCCCCCATATGACATCTACGGTCTCCTTGAAGTTGGTGTTGCCTGAACTCAGGTCTGGATGGCCCCGCCTCATGTGAAACCCGCCCCGGCAGTGCACGTGTAACAGTGGTCCGCCACGGCAATGGGACTCCCGGGCTCCGGGGGACCGGGCATCTCAGAGACATGGATCCTTGTGTTTCCAAGATAGAGACCCCTTGCAAGGTTGAAATCACAATCGTACAGGTACCCGTCCCACGAAACCGAAACCAGGGTCTTGCACATAAGTCCTTCGATGGCGCAAGGATTGAAGCCGGATGAAAGCTTCTCAATATAGGCGTCAAGGTTCCCGGAATCGGATAACCACTTCCGAAATCTTCCCAGGGGCACGTTAGCGAAACTGTAAAGGTTGTTGAAGACTATCCCCCACCTTTTCTCCAATACCTGCCTGAATCGTCTTTCGGTCTCCTTCTGTGATTCAGGCAAAAAGGCGCCGGTGGGATTGGATACCAGGTCGAGTTCAAGGCCCGTCTCCTTATTCCCGTATCCCATCTTGTTGAGTCTCTGGAGCGCCCTGACTGACCTGGAAAACACGCCCTCACCCCTCTGGGAATCTGTCTGGGATTCGTTCAAGCTGGGAAAGGACGCCACTATGACCACCCCGCGGTCTCTTAGCAGGTGCAAAAGACCCTCCCTGTTTTCGTTGTTTCGGGCTAAGAGGTTGGAACGAAACATGAGTCTGGGCGTCAGGGGTGACAGTCCCTCGATAAGCTCGTGGATGTTCGGATTCAGTTCCGGTGCCCCGCCGGTTATGTCCACGACCTCAAACCCGCTCCTCTCAGCATAGGCCACCACGTCCTGGGCCGTCTTCCAAGGCATGATTTCTCTCCTGTCCGGCCCCGCTTCCAGGTGGCAGTGGCGGCAGGCCTGGTTACAAAGGAGCCCGACGTTTATCTGAAGCGTGGTGGTCTCTTCCCTCGAAAGCCTCAGCGAATGCCTGGCCAGGGTCTGGGAGAAGGGCTCCATGTCCCTGGAAGGGTGGCCCTCCCTCTCAAACTCGCCCGTCTTTTCCAATGATTTCTTGGGATGCATTTCCTTTCCTCCCCTTTTCATCCCTTTTTGTCCCTTGGTCCAGGGCCCTGCGTTCAATCTCCCGGCTCCTCGGTAGAGCCGAGTCATGTTCTTCCGAGGTCCTTACATTGACACCTTTTCGGCAACATTCCTCATCTGTATTCCGTGTACTAGTGAAGCCCCGCCCCTGATAGCGGTCACTACATGCACGGCCTCTGTCATCTCCGCAAGGTTTGATCCCTTCTCGAGGCATGCCTTTGTAAATGCGTCGATACAATAGGGGCACTGGATTGCATGAGCAACGGAAAGGGCGATGAGCGCCTTTTCCCTCTCTGTCAGTTCCCCCTCGGCAAAGACCGCGCCGTAGTAATCAAAGAATTTCCTTGCAAGTTCCTGGGCCTCTTTACCGATCTCCTCGAACTTGGGAAGATCCTCGGGTTTGTAATATGTCTCCATCAGCCATACCTCCTTTCATTCTATAAATCACATGCGTGTTGTCCCCTTAACTCTTCAGCCTTCACAGGCCCCCAGCTCCCAGGTTCATAAAAAAACAGCCTCCTCTCCCGGTTGGCGCAGCTTTCACATTCTTCGAGTATCGGGGTCAAGAAAGCCCAGCAAAGCTCCACGCTGTCCTGCCGAAGAAACAGCATGCGGTCGCCCTCCATACAGTCCAGGAGTAATTTTTCATAGGCGTCCAGCAGAGGGCCTTCGTAGCCCAGGTGGTAAAAGAAGTCCATGGTCACCGTGCGCAGGCAGACCCTTGTCCCCGGACTCTTTGTCTGAAAGGTCAGGGTTATTCTTTCATCCGGATAGATGCCCAGTATGAGACGATTAGCGGATATATGTTCTCCAAGTATGACGCGGAACATGGAGTGGGGAACTTCCTTGAACTGTATCGCTATCTCCGTCTTTTTCTTGGCCAGCCTCTTTCCTGACATGAGGTAAAAGGGGACACCCTGCCAGCGCCAGTTATCCAGGTAGACCTTCATCATGGCATAGGTTGGGGTGAGGGAGTCTGCCTTGACTCCCGGTTCCTCTCGATAGCCGGCCACCCTTTTTCCGTCCATGGTCCCGGCAATATACTGTCCCAAGACCAGGTAGTCCTGGACCCTCTGGACGGGAAAGGGTCTGAGGGAGCGGTATACCTTGGCCTTTTCGTCACGCACACGATCCGCTTCAAACAGGGATGGTGGTTCCATGGCAGTCAGAGCAAGTAACTGCATCATGTGGTTCTGGAACACATCCCTCAGGACTCCTGCTTCCTCGTAGTACCCCGCCCGGTGTTCCACCCCCAGGGTCTCAGCCGCTGTTATGTCGATATAGTCGATGTATCTCCTGTTCCAGACAGGCTCGAAAATCGAGTTGGCAAACCGGAATACCAATATATTCTGAACCGTCTCCTTGGCAAGGTAATGATCGATCCGGAAAATCTGGTCTTCTTCAAATGACTCCTGCAGAGACCTGTCCAGTTCAATAGCCGTACCAAGATCCCGGCCAAAGGGTTTTTCCACGACTATCCTCGTCCACCCATTGCCGCCTTCCTTCTCCCTCGACAGGCCCACCCTTCCGAGCATCTCGGCACTGCAACCGTAAAGGGAAGGTGGAATTGCAAGGTAGAAGATACGGTTACCCTCTGTCTTGAACCTCCTGTCCAGTTCCTTCAGCCTGCGGGCCAGGGCCTTGAAGGAGGCTTCATCATCATACTGGAGCGGCTGGTAGAAGATGGATGATGCAAAGGAATCCCACTTCGATCCGTTCCCCGTCCTGTGATCAAGTACGGCCCCTTTCATCCTCTTTCTGAATTCCTCGTCTGTCAGTTGGCTTCTTCCACAACCCAGTATGAAAAAGGGTGTCCCGATCGCCCCCTTGTCAAAGAGATTGTACAGGGCGGGCATCAGCTTCCTGGAAGTAAGATCCCCGGAAGCACCCAGTATTACAATATCACAGGGCTCCGCTTCCTTTTCTCTCAGGCAGGGCTCAGCGGGAATGCCGGTATCATCCGTCCTTGTAATGGCCCTGGTTGCGATGATGTCTCCTCTTGCTTCGGTGCTGTTTTTCATCACTGCTCCTTTTCTCCCCTATGGCTTTAGCCATGCCTGAATCCCCTCGTGGATAAATAGCCTAGCATCTATCTCTGTTGCCCCGAGGCAGCCATCCTTACTCCTTTACCACCCTTACGACCCTGTGCCCTCCAAACTCCTTTCGCAGGGCGGCAAGCACCTTGTCAGAAAAGGTGTCCTCCTTTCTCGACCTGAACCTCTGCATGAGGGACAGGGCTATGACAGGCGTGGATACGCCGGTCTCAACCGCCTGCTTGACCATCCACCTCCCTTCTCCTGAATCCTCCACGTATCCCCTTATCTCCGAAAGCCTGCCGTCTCTTCTGAACGCGGTCTCGGCGAGCTCAAGGAGCCATGAGCGAATTACGCTTCCCCTGTTCCACAGGTGTGCAAGGTCGGCATAATCGAGAAAGTGGGCATAGGGAGAAGCCTCAAGGACATCGAATCCCTCTGCGTAGGCCTGCATCATTCCATACTCAATTCCATTGTGAACCATCTTAACGAAGTGACCGCTTCCAACCGGGCCACAGTACAAATAGCCTTCTTCCGGTGCGAGGGTCTTGAACAGGGGTTCGAGATGGTCAAAGATCTTCTTCTCACCCCCTATCATGAGACAATAACCTGCCTCCAGGCCCCAGATCCCCCCGCTTACACCCACATCCATGAACCGGATCTCCTTTTCTTCAAGGGATCTGGATCGAGCAAGATCATCCTTGTAATGGGTGTTTCCCCCGTCGATGACAATGTCACCCGGCGAGAGGAGGCCCTTGAATCCCTGAATGTATTCATCCACCGTAGGTCCGGCGGGAAGCATGAACCACACCGCACGTGGTGTTGACAGCTTCTCGACCACCTCCTCAAGGGAGAAGGCACCCACGGCCCCCTCTTTCACTACTTCTTCCGTCCTTCTCGGTGACCTGTTATAGGCAACGACTTCGTGACCGTCCCTCAACAACCTCCTGGCCATGTTCATGCCCATCCGCCCCAGTCCCACCATTGCTACCTGCATCCAAACACCTCCTTTGCGGAATTCTCTCCACCGGCATCTCCCTACTGGGTCTCGCATGCCCTTCCCTTGAGGTGGAAGAAAAACTTGAGACCCTTCTTCACCCTGTCAGAGAATATCTTCGGGGAAAAATACTTGCCGGCAACGCGCTTGTTGACCTCCCCCAGTGTCGGGTAAGGGTGCACCGCAGAGGCGAGGGTTGAGAGCTTTACCTTACCGTTCAATACCGCCACCCACTCGCTGAGCAGTTCTCCCGCCCTGGGGCCCAGGATCTGCACACCCAAGGGCTTTTCTTTCTCATCCAGTATCATCTTGATCCTGCCGATCCTCTCCCCCTCTGCCTGACTGCGGTCGTTATCCTTGAACTCCTCCGTCCACAGGGAGTAGTCGATATTGGCCTCACGGGCACGCTTCTCATTCATACCTATGCTTGAGAGCTCCGGATCAGTGTAAGTGCACCAGGGCATAAAAGTGTAATTGGCCTTCCGTGGCAGGTGGAAAATAGCGTTGCTGATGACAATGCCTCCCTCATATCCCGCTGCATGGGTAAACTGGTATGCCCCTGTAACATCGCCGGCGGCGTATATGTGCTTCTGGGTCGTCCTGAGCCTTGTATCGACCCGGATCCCCTTCCTGCTGGTCTCCACCCCTATCTTGTCTAGGTCAAGGCCTTCCAGGTTGGGGACCCTGCCCATGGCAACGAGGATCGCCTCGGCGCTGACCACCTTCTCCTTGCCCTGGTGATCCTTGAAGACTACCTGCCTTTTCCTCCCCTCGTCCCTCGTCGAAACCACCGTTGAGTTCAGATGGAACCGTACACCCTCCCCGGCAAGGACCATCATCACATCGTCCGCCATATCCTTGTCCTCGCGGCTGAGGATCTGCCCGCTCCTCTGGATGACGTCCACCTGCGAACCCAGCCTGGAAAACGCCTGCGCCATTTCGGTTGCGATGGGTCCCGCTCCCAGGATAATCATGGACTCTGGCAGGTGGTCGAGGGAAAAAATCTCCTTGTTCGTGATATAGGAAGTACTGTCCAGACCTTCTATGGGAGGTATAGATGGAGAAGAACCGGTGGCGATTACCCATGTCTTTGCAGAAAGGGCATCGCTGTTCACCTCTATGGAATGTTCATCCACAAATCTCGGGATGCCAAAGACAACCTTGGCACCCAGGGAACAAAACCTCTCCTCGGAATCGTGTTCCTGGATCGCTTCTATGACCGAACGAATCCTCCTTACCACATCCTGGTAGTTCACCGGGGGAGGGTCTATGGCAGGGAGGCCGAAATCCCTGGTGCTCTTCATGAGGTAATAAACATGTGCGGTCTTGATCAGGGTCTTGCTGGGAACACAGCCAAAATGGAGGCAATCGCCACCAAGGGCCCGCTCCTTTTCTACCAGGAGGGTCTTTGCCCCGAGCTGGGCAGCTCCGGCAGCTACGGTCAGGCCCGCTGCTCCGGCGCCTATGACGCCTATGTCGTAGTCGTATTTCGCCACTGGATTCTCCTCCAATCCACCTTTCACTTTCCGTTTAAAGTCCAATCATAGTCCACGTACTTCACCCCTATCTTTCCCCTGGCAGTGCTCAGTCGCCTCTTGAGGTCTCCTTGTCCATATTTCAGGAAGAACGAGACCACATCATCATGAAAGTCCTCCGAATACCACTTGAAGATACTGCTTGCGTAAAGGGTATCTCCTTTTAGATAGTTCTTCGATTGGTCATTGATGAAGGCCTTGGTCATCTCATCCAGTTGCCGCTCCAGGTCCTTGCCTCGATAGGGTTCTGATCGGAGCGGGGGACAGCTTTTCGAAGCGCAGTTCACAGCGAAATGAATGCGGGGGTCCCTGAAGCGAGGCCTGATGATATCATGCTCAATATTGTCAAGGCTCAACACGCGGCCCTCGATCCTGGCTATTTTTTTCTTCCAGGGGCTTTTCAGGAAACTCCCAGTTCCTTGATGGATTCAACTCCGGGGTATGCGCCCAGTATCAGTTTTATGGTCCAGGCATTGTAGGCATTTATGTAAAAGGCCAGTTGCTCATTCCGGTCAAGGGTCCTTGTATCCACCTCTTCCAATATTTTCAGGTATCCATCAAGCTTGGCCTCCTCAGCTTTGAACCCCCCGTAGTCAACTTCTCCATTACTCCCGACATATCTCTTGAGTAGTTGGCCGTAAAGACCGTGATCTATGGTGTTTCCCATTTCTGCCCTACCGAGATGGTCGGTTGAAGCCAGGACAAGGGCCACGAACAACGTGATTGATACTATGTAATTTCTCCTGTTGAACATTTCTTTTCTCCTTCCCATGGGCCCCGGGATTCATTTTCTCTTTTCAGTATCCCTGCCAAAAGGTACCCCGAAAAACCCGTGAAATGAATGGGGTAAAACTCCTATTTCCTGAGAATTAACACTGCATATTTGTCTCCTCGCTGAGATGGCGCTTCCCTTTGCAGGTCTCTACAGGCCCATTCTGGTAGGTGAGTCGTTCAAGAGGCAGGATCCTTACACGCGGGTTTTCTATCCCTTCCCGGGATCGTCTCATAGATCTATTCTCTATCACCAGCTAGATTTCGGGCAAACGGCCATGGAGGCCTTGCTGGTGTTTCTCCAGGAGCGAGCTAATCCTTTCCTTGGCTTCCCTTGAGAGAGTCATGGAGGAGTAAATTTCTTCACCGTGCGCGGACAAAGACCTTATGGTCTTTCTCAGGTAGAGTAACTGTTTCCGGTACCGGGAGCAGAACTTGCACATGAGGAGGTGTACCCTAATCCCTGTTCTCTGGTGCACAGGGAGGGTCCTGTCCATGGATTCAGAGATCATCCGAGATACTTCCTTGCAGCTAAACATCCAATGATTTATCATCTGTTCTTCATCGCCCCAGGCTAGCCCTTTTGTACCAAAATCTAGTCGAAAAATGGAGAAAAACCTTACACGAGACAACAGATTGTTGCACTCGATACATGCTCCAATACCTATCGGGGCTTCGACCCACTTGTTCCCGAGCAACGCGAGGAAACTCCAAATCCCGGGAAGCGCCGACCCGTCATTTCCGGAAGCCATATTTGCGCATCATCCTTTGGAAGCTGCTCCTGTGCATCTTCAACTCCCTCGCACTCCGGGAAATATTCCATTCATTCTTATCCAACACCTTGAGGAGATAATTTTTTTCGAAGTCTTCTATGACAGCCTTCTTGGCCTCTCTGAAGTCTGGTAATCGGCCCCTGCTGGTCTGCTCAACGATTTTCGAGCGCACCGCAACACCTTCAGGTCCCCTGATCTCGGTGGGCAAGTTTTCAACTCCCAGGACATTCACCCTGCTTATGATCATCATGTGCTCAATGACATTTCTTAGCTCCCGTATGTTACCCGGCCAGTCGTATTCTATGAGCTGCTTGAGGGCCTCGTTTGAAACGCCGGAAATGTTTCTCCCGATTTTCTTGTTGAATAGCTGGATGAAGTATTGGATCAAGGGAAAAATGTCTTCACGCCTCTCCCTCAATGGGGGCAAATGTATGGGCACGACGTTCAGCCTGTAGTAGAGGTCGCTCCTGAAGCGTTTCTCCTCTGCGGCCCGCTTGAGATCCCTGTTTGTAGCAGCGATTATTCTCACGTCTGTGCCAATATACCTTTCTCCACCGACCCTACGAAATTGTCTTGTATCCAGGATTCTCAAAATCTTTGACTGGAGTATGAGAGGCAGGTCTCCTATTTCATCCAGGAAGACAGTGCCCTCGTTGGCTATTTCAAACAACCCCTTTTTGAGCCTGGTCGCCCCGGTGAAAGCCCCCCTCTCATGTCCGAAAAGCTCACTTTCCAGCAAGTTTTCCGGCAGGGACGTGCAATCAATCGTCACAAAAGGCTTGTTCGCCCTCTTGCTTTTTCTGTGGATAAACGAGGCGATCAGCTCTTTTCCCGCGCCGGTCTCCCCGTAGATCATGACCGTTGCAGACGTGCCGGCTATTCGTTCTGCAAAATCAAGGATCTCGTACATCTTCTTGCTCCGGGTTATCAGCTCCCCGTACTGGTACCTGTCCACTTGCTGCTCCAGGAGCCTTATCCTGTTCTCAAGTCCAAGGATCCTGAATGCCTTGTTGATCACGATCTTTATGTCTTCCACCTCGAAGGGCTTGGTAAGATAATCATAGGCCCCCAATTTCATTGCCTCCACGGCGCTGCTGATATCCCCGTAAGCGGTCACTATGATCACCACTGACTGGATATCTACTTCCCGTACCTCTCTCAATACGTCCAGGCCATTGATATCGGGCAAGTTCAGGTCCAGTAAGACCACGTCAATGTGTTTCCTGAGCAGGAGGTTGATCCCCTCTTTCCCGTATTTTGCCGTTGACACATCATAACCTTCCCTGGAAAGGGAGCGGCCCAGATAAGTCCTTATGTTCTCTTCGTCATCTATGATCAATATGCTCTTTGCTGGTTCCATCACGGATTAGTCATCCTCGAGTCGAATATAGAAAACCTGGTCCTCTCAGGGGCTGGGCAACGCCGGGCCCTTTGGACCCGGATCCTCAGTAAGGGGCAAATATATGTGCACAGCAGTGCCCCGGCCCGGGACTCCCTCCACGTTGATTGCCCCGCCATGGGCCGAGATGATATCTTTGGAGATTGAAAGACCAAGCCCTGTACCCCCGGGCCTTGAGCTGAAAAAGGGTTTGAAAATTTTCTTGGAGTCTTTCGGGTCTATCCCCGGGCCGGAATCCACGATTGAAATCTCCAGTTGATCCTGATTTCCGCCCCTTTCCGAGGAAATGATCCTGCTGGAGACCCGAATGCTCCCCCCGCTGGGCATCGCCTGGATAGCGTTCAAAAAAAGGTTCAGCAGTACCCTGTAAATCCCTTCGCGATCCACGTGGATGTAACGCTCTTCCCCACAAAACCGTCTATCTACCGTGATTTCCTGGCGATCAATTTGCCCGGAGAGATGAAACAGCACATCCTCAGTTATTCCTTCCAGGATGGAGATTTTTTCTTTCCTCCGGTTCGATGAGCCTCTCTTAGCCTTTAGGAAGGCGTTGACGATCTCCTGAATCCTGTTGAGATCTTTCATCACGCTGGTGAGGATCTTGATGTTTTCTTCCTTTTGAAGGCTCTCGGAAAGTGTAGAGAGACCCAGCTTTATGCCTGTGAGGGGATTGTTGATCTCATGGGCGAGGGTGTAGGCCATCTCCGCAACCGAAGACAGCCTTGCCGCCTTGACGGCGTCCCTCTCCAGCCTTTTCCTTCCGGTGATGTCGTATACGAGTGACATGACATGGGTTATGTTTCTCTTCCCATCCAGTATGGGGATGGATATGGCCAGCAAGTGGCGGTATTTTCCGGAAGGGGAACAGTACGTGAACTCATGGTAGGGGCTCTTCCGGCCTGTCCTGAGGGTGGTCTCGAGCCTGGCCAGGATAGCCTCCCTGTGGCGCTTATCAAATTCAGGGAGGAAGTCCATCGGGGAGTTTCCAATGGCATCTCCCCCCCTTATCTCGAAAATCTTTTCAAAGGCATCATTCACGAACACCACCTTCAAGCTGCGATCATGCAGGATGACAGCAGCCTCGATGCTCTGCACGATACCGTTCAGGACCTGCTCTGTTATCTCCCCGAAACGCTTAATGGGCGTCCTTGATCCCATCCCTCCTTATCACTCCCTGTTAGCAACTCAAAAGAGTCGGTTGCCAGGTCCGCGCCACATGGTCCATGATCCACGAATCCGGTGTATCGGGGCGAAAGTTATCCCCGGGTCGGTGGCGATGTGCCACTGCCCATAACCAGTATGCAATCCCGCCCCGCTGGGGAAAACCTAATCTGTTATCGCGCCAAGTGATTAAGGTCTCATGCCACCTTGCCCTTGGAGAGGGTAACCTTGGAAGAGTTCCTGGAGGAGAATTCTCCCTGAGTCAAATTCTTGAGCCTGTAAGCCTCTCAAGCAGAATATCCTCAATGTTTCGTCGTGAATCCAAAAGTGACAGCACGAAAACACTCCGCTCTGATATTCTGTACAGGAGCCTCCATGGAAAGACAACCAGTTCCCGGTATTGCAGTATCCCTTGGTCCCTTAATTCGGGAACTATTCTCCCTCTCTCGGGAAAGGTATTGAGTCTCAAAGCCGCTTGCTTTATGCTCTTAAAGATTTTTAGGGCATTGGACGGGCTATCTTCGGCGATGTATTCGACAATGTTCTTCAGGTCATTCTCTGCGATATTTGACCACACAACGTCATATTTTTTTCTCATTTCCTTTTGTCTTTCAACAGGTCCTCAATGCTCTCAAATACCTCCTCCTGGGATTTGGAACTTCCTCTTCCTATCTCCTCTTCACCTTGTGAGATCAGCTTAAGGATACCGATAGCGTTCCGCATATTCTCATAGCTCTCAGGGTCCTGGAGAATAGCCCTGGGTTCCCCGTTTTGAGTAATAATGACAGGGCGACGGGTTTCATTGATTTGCTTCAACAAGTCAGCTGCCCTTGCCTTGAGATAAGTAATTGACTTAATGTCTTGTGATATGTTCATTTGATCACCTCCAGTTTCTTTATAGTACCAAATTAGGACCGATGTCAAGATCAGTTTGGTTTCATCTCCTTTCCCCTATCCCTCATCCTGCTGATTGTGATATTGTAGTTATTAAGGTGGAAAACACAATGGAGGACCGAATAATATGCAGGAAGATTTGAGATCATTCTTGGAAGACCTGAAATCCGCAGGATACCTGTTGGTATCCAATCGTGAAGCAGATCCCTGTTTTGAGATCCCTGGCGTCATGAAACAGGCAGAGAAGATCGGAAACGCCATTCATTTCAAGAAAGTCAAGGCGTCAGAATACACCCTGGTCAATAACATCCTTGGTTCAAGGGATATGCTCGCCCTCTTGTTTGGGACCAGGCCTGAAGGAATTGTCAACGAGTGGATAAGCCGGACCCAAAACCCGATTCGACCTGTGATCATAGATAGTGGACCTGTAAAGGAGGTCACCAGGAAAGGTGGAGAGGTCGATCTCGGAGAGCTACCCATAGTGACCCACTGCGGTAAAGACGCAGGGCCTTACGTAACCGCGGGCATCGTGATTGCAAAGGATCCTGAAACCGGCATAAGGAACGTCTCAATCAACCGAATGCAGTTGAAGGGCCGAAACAAATTGGGTATTCGCATGATGCCTCCCCAGCATTTGGGCCTGATATTTGAAAAATGTGAGAAGATGAAAAAAGACCTTGAGGTGGCTGTTGCTATTGGGAACCATCCCTTTGAGCTCCTGGCGGCCGCCACCACCCTGGAATTTGGATTCGATGAATTCGAGCTTTCAGGTGCCCTGAGAATGGAGCCCTTGCAGCTTGTCAAGTGCGAAACCGTTGACCTGGAAGTCCCTGGCCTTGCGGAGATCGTGCTTGAAGGGACGGTCTCGGCAGGCATTCGTGAAGGGGAAGGGCCCTTTGGGGATTTTATGCAATACTATGTCCCGGTCATGGAAAACCCTGTACTTGAGGTCCACGCCATGACCCACAGGAAGGCCCCTATTTACCAGACCATACAGGCAGGCTCCCTTGAAGATGTCCACCTCCTTGGACTTTCAAGGGAGGCCAAGATATATGGTGCCGTATCCAAGGTAGCTGATGTCAAGGCCCTCAGCCTGGCACCAACCATCCTGGGATGCGCCATTTCCATCAAGAAACGGCACGAAGGCGAAGCCAAGAATGTCGCCGCTGCCGCCTTTGGCATCTATTCATGGCTCAAGTACTGTATAGTTGTGGATCATGACGTAGACGTCTTTGATATCAAGGACGTCTGGTGGGCCGTGAACACCAGGAGCAGACCGGACACGGGGCTTCTTCTCATTGAAAATGCCCTGGGCTTTCCCAGGGACCCCTTCAATATTCACCAATCAAAACTGGGGATTGATGCCACTGCACCGCTAAACCAATGGGATGAATTCGAGAGGAAGGTCGTGCCCGACTCTGATCACATCCGCCTTGAGGATTATCTGTAATGCTTGTGTTGCCTCGAAGCTCGTGGCAACTGCCCCGCTCACCTCCCTCAAGAGCGGCCATGATCCGGAAAGGGTGGCACCTCTCCTCCCCCCGTCAACGTGAATGAGCCCTTGACAGAGAAATGGTTTGTAACTACAATAGTTCTATTTTATAAAGAACCACAATTACCACAAGAGGAGAGACGTGATGCAAGAAATCAAAGTGGGGGTAAGAGAAGCAAAGATAAATTTGAGCAAGCTGCTTAAGATGGTGAAGCATGGTGCACAGGTCACCTTGACGGACCGTAACAGACCGGTTGGAAAGATAGTCCCTATCCAGGACAATATACTCCCCTTGAAAGATCGCATAAAGGACCTGGAATACAGGGGAATCATTGAAGCATTCAAGAGGAAAAAACCGGTGAAAATACCCCCTCCGATTCCTCTGCCTGACGAACTCGCTCAAAGGTTGCTTCAAAGGGACAGGGAAGATGAGTAAAGGAGATTACACTGTACTGTACTGGGATTCATCGGCAATACTGTCTGTCTTATTCCGGGATCAACACAGCGATAAGGCACTGAAATGGGCAAATAAAGACGCCTTTCATCTCATGTCTTCATTGTCCTACGTGGAGACCCATGCAGTTGCCTCCAGGATAAGGAGGGAAGGCGCTTTGGCTGATATCCTGATAGATGCTGCCCTTGAGGTTCTCGCCCGGGGACCATGGCGTCGTCTCAATGCTTTTCCAGCATGGGAAATCATTGAAGAACTGGCCCAAAAATGGCCCTTACGAGGCGCGGACCTCTGGCACTTGGGAACAGCAAAGACTATTCAGAAAGATTTACCTGAAATTACAATCCTATCCTTTGACAGGAGGCTCAAGGTTGCAGCAAAAGGAGAAGGCCTTTGTATATGACTGGGTGCTGGGACACTGATTTGCGAAAGCACGTCCCTATGGGTCATATTCCCATGGATGGTTCCACCGCGTCCTCCGGACAGAACTCCCGGCACCTTCCGCACTCCAGGCAATGACTCCCATCAATAAGGTACACATCACCTTCTGAAATCACGCCCACCGGACATGCATCCAAGCATATACCGCATGCCGTGCATTTGTCTGTTATCCTGTAGCCTGGAGGGCTTACGCTTTCTCCTCCAAAGGCGAACCTCTCCCGCTTCGGTGGCTCTGTGGATAGGTCGAAGATCTCTCCCTTGCCCCTGTAAAGATGAAACCCTTCAAGGATGTCCCGCTTCTCCCCGGGGTAGAGATCGTTCATCACGGGGTTGGCTTCAAAGATTTCGTCCACCACTGCCCTGTCTTCACAAAAACGGATGTCACCTAGGACCCGCACTGCCACGTAGTTTTCATCCATCCCGCAGATCGCAACCTTGTTGTCTTCCTTGATCTGGCGATAATAGTGTTTTCCCCTTGCCGTGATGAAATAAAGGCCCTCCTCTCTGGCAAGCATTACGTCGGTAATTCGGGCATCAGGAAATCCATTATCTGTCGTGGCAATGGTGACGGACTTGACTTTTCTCAGGAGTTCAAATGCCTTCTGCGTTGTCTCATCCATTGTCATCCTCCTTTCTCAGTCTATCCTATCTCACCGGTTTGCCTCATTCAATGACAAACACCAAGATAGAATGTAGGCTTTCTACCGGGGAGGACGGGAGACTGGTCTCGAGTCGCCGCCGCAGTAGTAACCGCGTGTTGAAAAGATGACCTCCCCTCCGACACACCTATCGAACCCTTGGCCACCATAGAGAGACATGACGGTTCCTGGTCCAACTGAGCTAGCTTACATCATTTATCTTGACATATGCATACAGTATATGTATAGTTACACGATGAAAATAACCTGGGATGCAGCGAAAGCAGATTCTAACTTCCGCAAGCATAAGATCCGGTTTTCCGATGCAGAGGCTGTGCTTTTTGATCCCATGGCGCTGACAATCGAAGACGAGACCGAAGAAAGCGAACAGCGGTTTCTGTCTGTTGGTGCAGACGCTCTGAACCGTGTCGTGGTCGTCGTTTACACCTATCGCGAGGGAGGTATTCGGTTGATCTCCGCCCGGCGAGCCACGCAAAGAGAGAGAAAGGCCTATGAAGAAGGAATACAATTTTGAGAAAGCAAGAAGAGGCGCGGTTGTTCCTCAGAAAGGAAAAACCAGAATCACCATCTTCATCGACAATGATGTTCTTGAGGAATTTCGCGCGCGCGCTGACAGGGCAGGATACGGCTATCAAACAATGATCAACGAGGCCCTCAGAGAGCATCTTGACAAGCAGAAAAAGCCCGTTGATGAGGCTGTTTTGCGAAAGATAATCCGGGAAGAATTGCACCGTGCAGCCCAGGAATGATGCCTTTCATGGGACGCGATCGATTCTTGTGGAAAGGGGGACGTAGAAGGATACCGGTCTTTTGTGAAACAAGGGGTTGCCCAGGGGAAACGGACTGAGTTGGTGGGTGGGGGACTTGTGAGAAGTGTGGGAGGCTGGTCGCAGGTGCTTTCCTTGAGAAGGGCGGGAGAAAAGGTCCACTAAGACGATCGTGTACTGGGGAGCAGCGAATTTATTGCAGAATTTGTAATTCTTCCCTGAATCGTGAGCCTGCTCTTATTCAGAAACTGAATATCGTCCCATCCATCTACTTCCTCAGCCCTTTGAGGAAACTTAGTCTTGTACTCCTCTCGCGCCTTCAAAAGAGCTGGAGGACCCAAATCTCCTATTGTGGCCTTTTCGCAGATCTACGGCAGACCAATCAACAGGATTCCTCCGATTCCATAGCCCCTCGAAGAACCACAAGGATATCTATGGTCTGAACCTTTGTGTGCTCCTTCCCGGCCATATCATACCCTGACTGTAAGCATCCTCAATTCCATCCATTAGCTCTTCCGGGTAAAGTTTATGGATACAGGAAGCAGCAGCATCCCAAAAATGTAATGAGCTCTCTGCCTCATCCCCTGTGAATAATCTCCCAAAGAAATCCAATATCCATTGACGGGGAAGATCCCCGACCGGAACGTGGCCGCAGCGCAGGGTGCATGAAATATCCCTGAATGATCCGTCTCAATCCTTTTCAGCAGTGGTGGAAGGTCGAATTATGGCTTCCTGGGCCCGTCTCTACATGGGGCGATTCAAACCAATATCTTTTCACAAAATGTTTGAGGATTGAAAGAAATCTCAGACGAACCTAAAACATCCTGTTAGGCAGCCATAGAGCCAGTTGGGGAAAAACCATAGTGAGTACCAACACGATCAATTGGATGCCTACAAAGGGTGGGACGGACCTCCAGATATCCCTGGTGGATATCTCAGGAGGTGCAACGCCCTTCATCAGTATCAAGGACCACCCGAAGGGTGGCGTAAGGTATGCCACCTGCATGTTGAGAACGAACACTATGGAAAACCATATCTGGTCAAAACCCAGCAACCTGGCAATAGGGACAAAAATAGGGGCACAGATGGTAATCACCGCGAAATCATCCATAAACATGCCGAATATGAGCAGTATCATCTGCATAACGGCGAGGATGATCCAGCGATTGATTTGCAGCGAACCGACTATCTCCATAACCATATCCTGGGCGCCGGCGCTGGTATAAACGACCCCGAAAAGTGTTGCCGCCACCAGTATCCATAAGGCCATACCGCTTATTCGCATGGTTTCCCGGCAAGCCTTGACGATAACTTCCCAGGTGAGTCTCCGGTAGATCACGCAGATCAGAAACGATCCCAACGCCCCTACCGCCCCTGCCTCCGTAGGTGTTGCCATGCCAAAAAAGATGGAGCCCAGTACCAGGACAACCAATAGGGCAGGAAAGAATATTTCCTTTAGAGACCTCCACCTGAGTTTCCAATCTATATCTACTCTGGATCGGGGAGCCAATTGCGGTTGGAGATAGGAGCGGATCAATACATAAAGCATGTACAGAAACCCGGTAACAAAACCGGGTATGGCGCCTCCAAAGAATAGCCTTCCTACCGAAGCCCTTGAAATATAGGCAAAAATGATCATGATGATACTTGGCGGAATAATGCTCCCCAGAACACCTCCGGCCATGACACTTCCCAGGGCCAGGCTCTTGTCGTATGACTGCTTTAGCATGGCGGGCACTGCAATGACGCCCATAGTCAGGATTCCAGGCCCGAAACCACCGCACATGGCGAGGGCCACGCATACAGCAATGGTTACGACTGCCAGTCCCCCTCGCAACCCGGAAAGCCAGTAGTTTAGTGCCGTGAATAAGCGATCGGAAATGCCGGAATGCACCAGGAAATTCCCCATGACCACGAACATCGGGATGGTGATGAGGCTCGGATCGGCTATCTCCCTGTAGGTGGTCGTAGCGACCATGTACAGGTCATTCACCCCTCCCAGTAGAAAGGAGATAATTACACTTATGCAGCCCAGAGCGAAGGTGACTGGAATTCCCAAGGCAAGAAGGAATAGAAGACCTCCAAACAAAAGACCTGTAACCAGCTCAGTACTCATGAAATTGTAGCTACCTTTTGTCCGCTTGTGCTTACAATGTCCAAGAGGAGTTCTATTGCATCTCGTGAAAAGACTTGGCAGGGACCAAGTTTGATCTTTGACAAGGCCTTGGGCAACCCCCTTTCAAGGAACCAATTCCCTTTCCAGAGTAATCTTATCCGGCCCATGCCAGCCCTATCCTTCTCGATCAGATATGGCACATCAATTTTCCTGTTTCTTGTCGCTTTTCTTACGCCGACAGAGCACTGAAACCCCCTGAAGAAGAAACAGGAATGAGAATATGGGGATCAGGCTCTTGATCGGGTAAAGGGGGAGGATGCGAAAGGAACCCGGATTCGTTTCTCCGGTCAAAATTGAATCCCAGGCCATCCATGCGGATTGCCATACCAATACACCGAGAAATACAAGGATGCAAAAGATCGAAAGTATTCGCACAAACTGTTTCATCCACGCAGGGAAAAAATCATAGATTATCTCAATCCTGATATGGTCTTCCCTTGCCATGGCATATACACCGGAGACAAGTATGAAAAGGGAAAAAAGCTGCCTGCTTATGGGCCATACCCAGTTTGTCGGACGATTGAAGACATATCTTGATATCACTTCAAAAGATATGCAACCCATGATAACCATGACCAGCAGGCTGGCAGGCTTGTTTATCTTTTCGGTTATGGAGTCAATCAGGTTGAAGATTTTCTGAATTTGTCCTGGCATCCTTCTCACTCAACCCTCTTTCTGGGAAGCCCATTCGTGGAAAACGCCGCACAACACCTAGTTCTCATTTGGGAGTGTGTACAAGAAGGCCGGGATGAACTTTCCTTCGTCCAACGAAGATGAAAATCATCGGCCTGTTTCTGAACGATCTTCGGCTCCTCTAAAGCAAAGACACCCGCTGCACACCGCTCTTCGGTAAGTACGGAGAACCACTGGAGGCCGCATGGGAGCACGGCGCCATCGCTCCCATGCAGAATATCGAATAGCAGCAAGTATTTGTTCACTTACAAGCTTTGACGAGAAAGGCAGCCTATTGCAGTGTCTTTCTCCACTCCTTGACCATCTCGATAGCCTTGGCTGCCGCTGGATCTCTTTTTGCCGTCTCCGCCCATATCTTGTAAGCCGCTTCTCGATGGGCCTTATCAGCCTCTTCAGTAATCCTGCATTCCTTGATCTTGCCACTCCTTACAAGCTCATTATATTTTTCCAGTTCTCCCTTGTAGACCTGGTGGAGTGCATAGTAATAATCCTCAGCGGCTCCTGCAAGGGCGCTCTTAAGGTTATCCGGCAAGGATTGCCACCGTTTCATATTGACTAGAATATGTCCTGGCTGGACTTCGTTCTGGCCCCCAAGGATTCGATAGGGGGCGACTTCATGCCATTTTAGACCGGTCACACAGCTCACATCCCACTGGGAAGCATCAATGGTCCCGAGCTTCAGCCCCATGTAAGCATCTGTACCACTGAGAGCGGTCCCCCTCGCCCCCAGCATATTGTAGTAATCGTGCCAGGCTCCCTCGACTCGGAATTTCTTCCCTTTGAAATCCTCCAGGGTCCTGATGCAGGACGTAGCCATGGTAAAGGTCGGGCCATAATGGTGCATATCAAGATAATAGAGACCGTGCTTCCCGTATTCCTCACGCAGAAGGTCGATGAAGCCCCGTTTGAAGAAGAAATTGCGCACCATCATCGCACTCTCATCGTAGCTCTTGTTCCCAGGGATATTGTACATGTAAGGCAGGCCGAACTCGATTTCACCCACCGTGAGTATTCCTCCCCAGTAAGCTCCCATGCAATGAAGCATGTCCAGGGTACCCTTTTTTGTAGCTCCAAACAGTTCTTCTACCGGGACCAGCTCGGGATCAGCGAAAACCTGGATCTTGATCTGACCATTGCTTCTTTTCTCAGCAGCCTTGGCAAACACCTTCAACGTCTCCATGGATAGGTCACCTCTGGGATATCCCGATTGAATCTTCATACGGTATACCCTGGCATCGGATGCCGCCGGCAAAGCAAAAAGGAGAATTGTGAAAGCAAGAATGGTAAAAACGCCAACTAGCCACACCAACAAACAATTCCTCTTCATCTTAGTCTCCTTTCGAGTAAGTAGTTGAAGTTCAAAACCCCCCTAGATTTATCATGGTAGTAATGTTATTGACAGGATCCAGGCTCTTGCCAGGACATCACCTTTCTCCTTCTCCCACTGCTCTACAATAGGCAGAATAGTGGGAACTCCGTTTCTGGGGTCGGAGTAAGTGCGCTATGTCCTTGCCAGAAAATGATGCGAAACGAATACCTCTTTGAGGCCTAAACTAGTTTACTCACCCTTATGTGTCAAGAAAAACATAATCTGGCGATGCTGCTGAGCAACGGGCAACTCGCCTGTGGGTGGGACCGGAACGGCAGGACTCACATTCCCGCTGATGGTTCCACCGCGTCCTCTGGACAGAACTCCCGGCACCTTCCGCACGACAGGCGCGGCGGTTGTGAGCTGCCGGCATTAGGCCCCCTCGCCCCCTGGAAACAGATTCGTGTGCCCAGCTTCTGGTTCTTACAAGACACAGTGGTCGGGGCGAAGGGATTTGAATGCGCCTTGGACGCACAGGCCCCTTGGGGATTGCTTTACCCGCCCGGAGCGTGATACCAAACCCAGGTCTCGAGCTATTCAGGCCATCTTGTTTTTGTGCTTGAAGTACGAGGGATAAGAATGGAGGCCCAGCCACCCACCATGCGGTTTTCATGAAAAACGCTGGTCGGGGCGAAGGGATTTGAACCCCCGACACCCTGCTCCCAAAGCAGGTGCGCTACCAGACTGCGCCACGCCCCGACAGGAGAGAAACCGCGCGAAGGCCTCCTGCCCCCAGCGCGGAAAGGAAGAATTGGGTCGTCCTTTGCGACTCGTAGCCCCCTTAAATTAACTTCTGGGGGGGAGAAAATCAAGGTATAAAATGCGTGCTGCTACAGGTTAATATTGACTTTGAAGCTCAAAATTACTACATGATGGCCTATAGTTACGAGAAGCAAACCCCTCCCGGTGAGGCTAAATTGTAATCAAGTCGAGGAAAACATGGAAGATATTCAGAACACGAAGGATAGCCGCAATATCGACATAGACCAGGTGGGAGTGAAGGGAATACGGTACCCTATCACGGTCCTTGACAAGAACGTGGGCAGCCAGCAGACCGTGGCCAAGATCAATATGTATGTCAATCTCCCCAGGCATTACAAGGGGACCCACATGAGCCGATTCGTGGAGATCCTGAACGAGAACAGCCAGCAAATCTCGCTTCAGAACTTCTCCAGTATCCTCCAGGAGATGAAGGAACGTCTTAATGCCGAGAGTGCCCACATGGAAATCACATTTCCTTACTTCATAAGAAAGTCTGCGCCGGTCACGGGCAGTGAGGGATTGATGGAATACAATTGCACTTTCAAGGGTTCATTGAACGAGGGCAGTGATTTGATTACCATGATCGAGGTCCCGATATCGACCCTTTGCCCGTGCTCCAAGGAGATAAGCGAATTCGGGGCACACAACCAGAGGGGAATCGTAAGGCTCAAGGTGCGTTTCAAGAAGTTCGTGTGGATTGAGGATCTCATCAAGCTGGTGGAGGACTCGGCCTCCAGTGATGTCTACTCCGTGCTGAAGAGGGAGGATGAGAAATTCGTTACGGAACGAGCCTATGAGAACCCTAAGTTCGTGGAGGACGTGGTAAGGGATATAGCACTAAAGCTGGATGAGGATCCAAACATTACCTGGTTCGCCGTTGAGACGGAGAACTTTGAATCCATCCACAACCATAGCGCCTATGCATATATAGAGCGGCTTAAAGGTTGAGAGACGCTTCGGAAGAGAGAATGGTTTGAATTGCCTGCATTGGGGAAATTATTCAGCCCAGGAGCAAGCTCTTCCTTTGCCCTTCTGCCTTGCACCTATCGTGGAATATTTTGGAGGACGTTCATGAGTGATGATTTGAAAAAGATGTACAGGACGGTCATGGATGACCACTTCCCACAGGAGATGAGGGTCTCCTTTGGTGACCAGACCCTGATCTACAGAAAGAGGGCTTGGAAGATCAGAGACGAAAAGAGCGGCGAGTACATAGAGAAAGGGCTTCGTTATGGTGAAAACCCGGGGCAGGAGGCCGCTCTCTACGAGCTGGTAAACGGCAACCTGCTCCTGGGGGGATGCCAGTTCATTGAGCCCAAAAGGGGGCTTGTTTCGGCCATAACCGAGGAGGATATGATCCAGAGCGGTAAGCACCCCGGAAAGATCAACCTGACGGATATCGATAACTCCCTCAATATTATGAGATATCTCAGCAGGAAGCCTGCCGTGGTCATAGTGAAGCACAACAATCCTTGCGGAGTGGCCTATGGATCAGACCTAGCCGAGGCCTACCAGCGGGCAAATATGGCAGACCGTATCGCGGCCTTTGGTGGTTGCGCCCTCTTTAATCAACCCGTAGACAGGGGCACGGCCGAGATGATTTCGGAGAATTACCTGGAGGTGGTTGCCGCCCCGGATTTCGAAGAGGGCACGATCCCGATCCTGGCAAAGAGGGCAAACCTCCGGATCATCAGGATAAGCAGGATTGAGGACCTTTCATCTTACAGGGAAGCACGGTTCGTGGACTTCAAGAGCCTGATAGACGGGGGAATAATAGTTCAACAATCTCCACTCAACCGGATCAGGTCCAAGGAGGATTTCACCCTCGCCAGCGCTGAATACAAGGGAAGGGCATACAGGATCGAGAGGGAACCTACGGAGGAGGAGTACGAGGACATGCTCTTTGGCTGGCAGGTGGAGCAAGGGATTACTTCAAACTCTGTCATCTACGTCAAGGACGGGGTGACCGTGGGAATCGGCACAGGCGAGCAGGACCGGGTGGGTGTTGCCGAGATAGCGATATTCAAGGCCTATACCAAGTATGCGGATGCGCTCTGTTTCAGGAGACACGGGATGGGGTACAAAGACCTGGAACTCCTGGTGAAGAAGGGAGAAAAAGAGAAGGGGTTGATACAAGAGATAGACAGGGAAACAAAGGAGGCAAAGGGTGGCCTTGTTGGTGCAACCATGGTCTCCGACGCGTTTTTCCCTTTCAGGGACGGCGTGGATGTGGCTATAAAGGAGGGAATAAGGGCCATTGTCCAGCCCGGAGGATCGCTGAGGGACTTTGAATCCATCCAGGCCTGTAACGAGGCGGATCCAAAGGTGACCATGGTGTTCACGGGCCAGCGGGCATTCAAGCACTGACCTGTGGAAAACCATTGAGAGGGTGAAATCTTCGAAAAGCATTGGGAGGCAGTAATTGATGGTCTCCGGCAGGTATGAATGTTCGAGGATGGAGAAGTAGACTTGATCATTGGCCTGTCGCGTTACGCCCGCGGCAATATTCTTGCAGGCATTAATCGAGGCAAAGGGATCAACTGCTGAGACAAGCGCAGCCTGAGGAAATCAATTCACAATTCAAGCTTTGAGCATTTGATCATGCCCAGGAACTTATCCATCAATGATTTAAGGGTTTTTGCCGAAAGGCATGTTGAAGCAGAAAAACAGGCAAGGGCCTCGGGTGTCTGGTGGCGCGCTCCCCTTCTTGTGACTGCCACCGTAGATAGTCGCTTCGACCATCTGCGCATGGTAGCGGCTCAAGATCATTTGCTCCCGAAGGAGTTGTTATCATCTGCCAGATCTGTCATAGTCTTTTTTGTTCCCTTCAGCAAGAAACTGGTGAAAGAGAACCGACAGGGAGATCGTCCCTGCAGGAATTGGGGTGTCGCCTATGTGGAAACCAATGAATTGATCAGTCGTTTGAGCCAGGGCCTCTCGGACCTATTGGCAAAACATGGATACCGCTCGGCCCTCACCCCGGCCACCCATAATTTCGACGAGGTCAAGCTTATGGCCCGTTGGTCCCATAAGCATCTCGGACATTTCGCCGGCCTCGGCCGCTTCGGGACAAACCGCCTGCTGATCACGCCGGCCGGGTGCGCGGGTCGTCTTGGCAGCCTGGTTACCGAGGCGCCTCTCGGAGACCACCCCCTTACAGAGAAGGACCAGGCTTGTCTCCTGAAGGCTGGTAATCCCTGCGGGAAATGCATTCAGGCCTGCCCCGTTTCTGCCCTCGAGGAATCTCAATTCATGCGGAGGACCTGCTGGGATCGGCTGGTCGAAAACAGGAAGGTGCTGGATTACTTTAGAGATCTTCCCGGCTCAACACACGTGTGCGGAAAGTGCGCGTCCTTCCTGCCCTGTAGCTTCAAG
>JAFDIC010000014.1 GCA_019308525.1 Deltaproteobacteria bacterium | reverse complement strand
GGTTGCCATAATCATCGGGACCCAGGAGGATTCCACTCTGAGAGAGATATCGGAAAGGGTGGATCGGGTTGTTTCTGTCGGGGGGGAAGAACTGAAGCATTTCAACGCAGACATCTACAAGCAAGTCCTTTCAGAGCTCATGGAGGAACACCGTCCCTATCTGACCCTCATCGGCCACACGCCGTGGGGGATGGAACGAGCCCCGGCCCTTGCCGTAAAGAAGGGTCTTCCCATTGCTACGGATTGCGTGGATATCTTGATCGAGGATGGTAGGCCCAGGGCCATTCGACAGATCTACAGCGGTAAGTTGTTCTCCAGGGTGGCCCCAAAAGACTCGGAGAGTTACATTTTTACCATCAGGGCCGGCGCATTCCCCCCGGATATGGGGGAAAAGCGCTCCGGGGAAATCCTCAAGAAAGATGCTCCCGCGACCTTGCCTCCAGCAAGAAAACAGTTCGTGGCATTTGAAGAGGCGGGCGCAGGGGAGGTGGATATCTCCCAGGCAGAGTTGCTGGTCTCCATCGGCAGAGGTGTAGGAGAAGAGGAAAAGGTAGCGGTCGTAAAGGAACTTGCCGAAAGGCTCGGGGGGGTCCTGTCATGCTCAAGGCCCGTGGTCGACAAGGGCTGGCTCCCCAAATACCACCAGGTGGGAACCTCGGGGAAAACGGTCAAGCCCAAGGTGTATCTCGCGCTGGGAATAAGCGGTGCCTTTCAACACATAGCAGGGATCAGCGGGTCGGGTACCGTCATCGCGGTGAACAAGGACAAGAAAGCACCTATTTTCCGGGTCGCCCAGTATGGAGTAGTGGATGACCTGTTCAAGGTGGTGGAGGCCTTGAAGGAGAAACTGGCTTCCTGAGCCGAAGTAATTGACAGGAGATCGTGTATGGACTTCACGCTCAGCAAGGAGCAGGAGGATATAGCAAAAGCAGCCCGGGAATTTGCCCTGGGGGAATTCCGGGAGAGGGCCCAGGAATTCGACCGAAATGAGACCTTTGACCTGGCCATTTGGAGAAAGGCGTGTGAGCTGGGCTTTGTCGGTGTATTCATAGAAGAGGCCTATGGGGGTGCGGGGCTAGGGCTTTTCGAGCATTGCCTCATAACCGAGGAGTTCTGGGCCGTGGATGCTGGAATGGGCAATGCCGTCATTACAACAACTTTTGGGGCGGAGCTCCTGGAACTCTTTGGAACCGAGGAACAAAAGACGAAGTACCTACCACCCCTTGTCAGGGGCGAGGCTATCATAGCTACCGCCATCACCGAGCCCGATGCCGGTTCTGACGTTACCCGGGCGGTGACCAGTGCCGTGAAGGAGGGAGACGAATACGTGATAAATGGGTCCAAGATATTCATCACAAACGGGTCCATTGCAAACTACATGAACGTCTTTTGCCTGACCGATCCCGAAAACCCCGACAGGCACAAGAGACATTCATTCTTGATCGTAGAGACCGACCGTTCGGGGTTCGAGGCCACAAAGCTCCGAGGCAAGCTGGGAATAAGGGCGAATGACACGGCGGAGATTTCCTTTTCGGGCGTGAGGGTCCCTGCATCAAACTTGATAGGCGAACAGGGCCATGGCTTTAAGGAGCTGATGACCTTTTTCAACCAAACCCGCCTGCATATCTGTGCCATGGCAGTAGGGCTCGGCCGCTCCGCCCTGGAAGAAAGCATAGCGCATATAAAGAAGAGGGAGCAGTTCGGGGCCCCCTTGGCGTCTTTCCAGGCCAACCAGTTCAAGATTGCTGAAATGGCAACCATGATTCATGCCGCAAGGAATCTCTATTATGAGGCTGCATGGCTCACAGACCAGGGCAGGCCGGATCATGCCCTGACGGCAATGGCAAAGTGGTTCTGTGGGGAGATTGCGGTGAAGTGCGCCGATGAGGCCGTCCAGATGCACGGAGGGTACGGTTATATGGATGAGTACAAGGTGCAGAGAATGTATCGGGATGCCAAGATCCTCGAGATCTACGAGGGTACCAAGGAGATAGAAAAGATCATAGTGGCCAGGGCCCTGCTCAGGTGAAGGATTGGATCAGGTGATCTATGATCGCCCTGTCGGGCGGAGGAAATCTCAAGTCCTTGAGTTCTCTTGGACGGACCCAGCGCATCTCCTGGCCTTCCATGGGTTTGGGATCCCCCTTGAAATCTTCACACTGGAACACATGAAGGGTAATGAGCTTGGAGTCATACTCGTGGTGAAGTGAGAAGAGGGGTTGCCATGCCTCTATCCTGATTCCCAACTCTTCCCTGATCTCCCTTTCCAAGCAAGCAGACAGGGTTTCGCCCTCTTCCTGTTTGCCTCCTGGGAATTCCCATAGACCCGCAAGGTGGCTACCCGGTGGACGGCGGGTGATCAGCACCCGGCCTTGCCGCCAAATGATCCCAGCGGCGACGTTGTGGTGGGGTTTCTCTCTCTTATTTTCCACCTGGGAGCACCTTGAACCTCAATCTCAGGTATGCTTCTTGGGCCTTTTCGTCCTCGGGTGATATTTCGAGGATCTTTTTGTAAATCTCCAGGGCCTGGGCGTATTTTTCTTGCCTTTCCTGCCTCTCGGCCATTATTCCCAAAAGTCTCACGTATTCTCTCTTGGCCTCCACATGGCCCTTGGAGACAGAGAGCACTTTTTGATAGGTCTCAATGGCATCTTCGATCTTACCAGCCTTTTCCTGGAGCCTGGCCATCTTTAGCATAAGATCGGTGTCCCTCGGACGGACGGCCAGGATTTTCTTCATCTGCTCGATTGCGAGGCCCTCTTTTCCCATCTTGAGATAGGACACAATAAGGTACTCCATGAGCACGATGCTGTTGGGATTGCTCCTGAGTCCCCGCTTCATGATTTCAATCAGTTCGCTATGGTTGTTGCGTGAACTAAGGTATTCGAATACAAACCCGTAAGGCCCCATTTCTTTGGGCCTTAATCTGATAAGCTGACGCGCTTCCCTGTAAGCAAGGTCTTGCTTTTCCAGTCTATTGTATATGTCGAACAGGAAAGTATGGACCTCGTAATCATTGGGATGGGCCTTTGCAAATCTTTCCAGATAGGCACGGCTGCCCTTAAGATTCCCTGTCTCGTATTCCAGGACGCCAAGGTTATAGATTACTGTCTCATTCTTAGGGTCAAGGGCAAGGATCTTTCTGTATACCTGTTTTTGGGTCGTCTTGTCCTTCTGTTTTTCGGCGATCTTGAGTTTCAACAGGAGAGCGTCAACGGAATCCGGCCTCTTTTTGAGAACCAGGGAAATGTATTTCCTGGCCTCCCTGTACCGACCCTTCTGTATGAGCCTGTCGGCCAGTTTCAGCATGCTGTCCACATCGCCCGGCCTGATGCTCACGGCCTTTGCCAGGAAAAAATCAGCCCTTTCCCTCCTGCCCGCCTTTTCGTAAAGGTAGGAGAGGTTGTAGTAAAGGTTTGGATCGTTCTTATCCATCTCCAGGGCCTTGAGGTAGTTCTCGATCGCCCTGGCGATCTCCCCCTTCTCCGTGTAGAGATAACCCAGGGTCTTGTATATGGAAAGACGGTCCTCCTTCGCCATCCTCTTGACGAGTTTCTCATATTCCTGGATTGCTCTCGTGATATTCCCGGAACTCTCCAGGACCGAGGCAAGCTTGAGCCGCATCTCGAGATCATTGGGATTGACTTCCAGGATCCGCCTCAGGGTGAAGATGACGCGATTCCTGTCCGGCATGGATTCGTAGATTTCAAGAAGGCTGTAAAGGATCTGCTGGTCGGGTTCTTCGCTGAATATTTCTTCAAGCAAGGATGCAGCCTTTTTCCACTTCTTTTGAGCAATATACTCGCTGACAAGTCTATCCTTGACCCTCCTGTCGTTGGGGGCCAGCCTCAGCGCCTTTTCAAGGAGGCTAAGCCTCCTGGTGTCATCGATGATCTTGTTGGCCTTATCCAACCAGTCTTCAACCTGGGGCTCAAGTATGATCCCTATGTCACCTATTGCCCTGTCATAATGCATTACAGTTACTCTGAACCTGTACTGCTTGAATATGTCCCTTTGAGGCAAGAGGGTGGCAAAAGAAAGCCTTTCATAGAGGAGTGCATTGACATCAAAACCGGTAGCCGAAAGTCGAATGCCCCTGTTGAAACACATATTGGTGGCTATCTTTAGGATTTTCACGGGTTCATGGGGATAAACACGGAGTGTTTCACCGCTCAGGAGCTTAAGTTGCTGTTTATTTTTTTCGATAAGCACATAGTCAAGGCTGGGGGAAACATTATAGATGCAGTTCCAGAACCACCAGGCAACACCCAAGGCTGCAACAAAGAGTATTGCCGCAATCCAAGCTGCCCCGTTGGTCTTGGATCTGCGTTTTCTTGCCTTTTGTTCAACCAAGGACAATCCCCTATCGCCGGGAACCTCCCCTCAAATTACTCCCACCGGTTGTCCTGCCTTCCCAGATGAGCAATATGGGAGAGGCAATGAAGATGGATGAGTAAGTTCCCACAATAATTCCGACCAAGAGTGCAAAGGCAAAGTCATGAATCACGCCCCCGCCAAGTACAAAGAGAGATACTACGACTACGAGGGTAGTCATGGACGTTAGCAAGGTCCTGCTCAGGGTCTGGTTGATGCTGGCATTCATGATATCTTCGAAACTGCGCCTACGAAAGCGGCCCAGGTTTTCCCGGATCCTGTCAAAGACGACTATCGTATCGTTCAGGGAATACCCCACAATGGTCAGGAAAGCAGCAATTATGGCCAGGGAGATCTCGCGGTCGGTAATGGCGAATGCCCCGACCGTGATTATGACATCGTGAATCAGGGCCAGTATCGCACCCATGGCATATTTCAGGTTCAGGAACCAGCACAGCCCCAGGGTGACACCGAGGGCGATCAAGATGAGCCACGTAACGCTCATACCGATCCCCGAAGCAATGTACACGACAAGGGCAAGTGAGAGGGCCATGACTATACTCATCAGCCATTTCAACTCAAAACGCCCCGAAATATAGATGGCAATGAAAAGTATGGCATAGAAAATGGCAAACAGGGCCTTTTGGCGTAAGTCTTTTCCCACTTTTGGCCCGACCATCTCGACACGCCTGATTTCAACACCCTTGCCGAAGGCATCCACAAGGGCCCGTGCGACTTTTTCACTCAATCCGGTAAGCTTCAGGTCCGTCCTCCTCACGCGGATGAGGTATTCGTTTTCGGTCTCACCCCCGAATCCCTGTATGATGCTGTCCTGGAGGTCTACGGGCGTTAGCGCCTCCCTGATGGAGTCGGGGCTTTGGTGGGAATCCAGCTTGACCTGGACTACGACTCCCCCTGAGAAATCCACCCCGTAGTTTGGTCCGCCACGCCAGATAAGGAGCAAAAAGGTGACAATTATCATAGAGAGGGAAAGGGCAAAGGCAACCTTCCTCCTCCCGAGAAAATTGATATTGATACCCGACTTAATGAATTGCATTATCTATCTCCCCTTCTATACTCCATCCTCATATGCTGACCTTTTTCCATCTCCTGTTTATGTAGAGATAGTCGAAGACGATCCTGGTCATAAACACCGCAGTGATAAAACTTGCAGTTATCCCTATGCTGAGAGTCACTGCAAAGCCCCTGATGGGCCCGGTACCGAACTGAAAAAGGACCAGGGCTGCTATAAAGGTTGTCACATTCGCATCCAGGATCGTAACAAAGGCCTTGCCATACCCCCCCTCTATCGCCGCGCGCGGAGGTTTGCCCAGCCTGAGTTCTTCCCGGATCCTTTCAAATATGAGGACGTTGGCATCCACACTCATGCCTATGGTGAGAATAATGCCGGCGATTCCGGGCAGGGTGAGGGTCGCGCCGAAAAATGCCAGGCCGGACATGATGAAGAGGATATTGAGGAGGAGGGCCAAATCTGCAATGACACCAGAGAACCCATAATAGACGGCCATGAAAAGGACAACAACTATTCCACCGATTATCATGGACTTGAAGCCCTTCTCTATGGAATCCTTACCCAGGGAAGGACCAACTGTCCTCTCCTCCAATATCTTGACAGGAGCGGGCAGGGCACCCGCCCTGAGGACGATGGCCAGATCTTTTGCCTCTTCCAGGCTGGGAATGCCTGTTATCTGGGCCCTCCCCCCGGAGATTCTATCACGAATCACGGGGGCTGAATACACGTGGTTGTCCAGAACTATGGCAAGTTTCTTCCCGACATTCTCTCCGGTAATCCTCTCAAACAGCCTCGCGCCCCTGGCATTGAAGGAGAGGGACACATAGGGCTCATTGTACTGGGAATCTATCTGGACCCGTGCGTCGGTCAGGTATTCACCGGTAATCAGCGTCCTCTTCTTCACGAGATAGGGGATCCTGACCTTCCGCCCTGTCCTGGGATCGATAGATTCTTCGTAAAGGATTTCCCTCCCCGGGGGGATGTTTCCCTTGAGGGCTTCTTGAAGACTGTTTTCTTCATCCACCAGCTTGAATTCCAGCCGGGCTGTTTTGCCGATCAGCTTCAGGGCCCTGTCAGGGTCCTTGATCCCCGGCAACTGTACGAGTATCCGGTAGTTTTCCTGGGGTCTGATATCCGGTTCGCTTACCCCGAACTGGTCCACCCTGTTTCTTATGGTCTCCAGGGCCTGGTCCGTGGCCATCCTCATGATATTGTTCCTTGCCTTGGGAGTCAGCACCAGTCTCAAGGCCAGGCCCCTTTCATCCCCGGCGACTCGATCGATGGTAAAATCCGGATAGTTGGATTTCACAATGTCTTCAACCCGTTTGCTGTCCTCTTCCCGCATTATGGTCAAATCGACCCCCTCGTATCCGCTGCGCTTGAGCTCCAGGTACCTTATCTTTTGCTTTCGAAGGTCATGCCGCAGTTCTTCCACCACCCTCTCCAGGTGGCTTTCCACGGCCTTCTCTGCCTCGACCTCCAGGACGAGGTGCATGCCTCCCTGTAAGTCCAGCCCGAGGTGTATCTTTTCCTGGGGCAGAAATCTGGACCACCAGGGAGGGAGTTCCCCGGTGAGAGAGGGGGTCAGATAGAGAAACGCAACAAGGATCAAGAAGGCGGAGATAGCTCCGCGCCAACCTAGACGTCTTGCCACTGTAAACTCCTAACAACTCAGTTTTTGTGAACCCTTTACCACATTGCGCCTGAAAAAGACAATGCTATAAGTCGATTCACCCGTTTCATGCCGATCCTTTCCAGTCTTGGACCGGACTCAGCCGAAGATATCGAGACTCTCGGTGTCCTTTCCCTTCTCCCCTGTGGAGTTGGGGGAGGGGAGGGAAAGACGTCCAGTGAGTCATTTGTTTTCCTGGGACTGAGGATTCTGAGAACCCTGCTCGTTCCTTCCGATTATTCCCGCGATAGAACTCCTGGACACCTTCACTCTTACCTTTGGAGCTATCTCCATGGTGACGACATCATCGGTCAAACCGGTAACCTGACCATGAAGACCTCCTGAGCTGACCACTCGATCTCCCTTTTTCAAGGAAGAAAGCATGGCCCGGTGTTGTTTTGCCTTTTTTTGCTGGGGCCGGATCAGGAGAAAGTAGAAGATCGCGAACATAAGGATCAGGGGTACAAAGGCGCCAAAGCCTCCGCCCTGTCCCCCCGTCCCACCGGAGCCCATAGCATAAGCTAGAAAATCCATACTAAAAACCTCCCATTATTAGGTATTGGTTGATGTTCTTAATTACAGTCAAAGGAATCTTCCGAGTCGGTTTTCTGAGAGTCAAGAAACTCGCTGCGGAACTCCTCCAATTTGTCCTCTCTTATGGCAGAGCGAATGCCCTCCATCAATCGAATGTAGTAATAGATATTGTGTATAGTGTTCAAGCGGTATGAAAGGAGTTCTCGTGCCATGAACAGGTGCCTGAGATAGGCACGGGAGAACCGAGAACAGGTATAACACCCACAGCCTTCCTCGAGGGGTCTCCCATCATCCACGTACCGGGCATTCTTTATGGTAATCCTCCCTTTGGCGGTAAAGAGGGTCCCATTCCTGGCATTGCGGGTAGGCAGGACACAGTCAAACATATCCACGCCGAGAACCACCGCATCAATGATATCTTCCGGCATGCCCACGCCCATCAAGTACACGGGCCTGTCTCCCGGAAGCAGTGGTATGGTTTCCCTGATCACCATGTTCCTGGTTTCCTTGTCCTCCCCAACCGATAAGCCCCCCAGCGCATATCCCTCGAACCCCATGTCGACCAAATCAAGGGCGCTTTGTTCTCTCAAGTCCTGGTATGTCCCTCCCTGGACAATCCCAAAGAGCGACTGTTCTTTCCTGGTCTTGGATTCCAGACACATCTTCGCCCAAAGGGAGGTCCTTCTAACGCTCTCCTTCACGTAGTCGCGCTCGGCGGGGTAAGGAGCGCATTCGTCCAGGCTCATTACTATGTCCGCACCAAGAGCTTCCTGGATGGCCATGGCCTCTCTGGGGCCTATGAAATGCCTTGACCCGTCCAAGTGGGACTGGAAAATGACGCCCTCATCCGACACGGTCCTCAGCCGAGACAGGCTGAAGACCTGGTACCCCCCGCTATCCGTGAGAATGGGCCTATTCCAGCCCATAAAGCAATGCAGCCCCCCGAGCTCTTCAATGACCCTGTGGCCGGGGCGAAGATGCAGGTGGTAGGTGTTTGCAAGGATGATCCCGACGCCTATGTCCTCAAGCTCTTCCGGAGAAAGAGATTTCACGGAACCCTGTGTTCCCACCGGCATGAACACGGGCGTCTCGAATGTCCCGTGCCCTGTGCTGATCTCCGCCACCCTGGCCTTGTTTCTCCGGCATTTGTGTAAGACCTTGAACTCCAAGAGCAATTCATTTCCCGATTTGGTTTCTACCCTTTGGGTCCACCGCGTCTTCGCGGGTCAAAGGATAAGCATCGCGTCCCCGTAACTGTAGAACCTGTATTCCCTTTCAATGGCCCATCTATAGGCCCTTTTCATCAAGTCCAAACCCGCAAAGGCGGCTACCAGAAAGAGGAGCGATGACTCCGGTAAGTGAAAATTGGTTATCAACCCGTCTATGACCCTGAAATGAAAACCCGGTGTAATCAAAAGCCCTGTTCCGCCGCTGCCGTGTCTGAGCCTGCCGCCTTCATCAACGGCCGACTCCAGGGCCCTAACAACGGTGGTCCCAACCCCTATGACCCTTCTCCTCTCATCTTTCGCCCGGTTGATTTCCTGTGCCGACTCGTAGGGAATATGGTATATTTCATCTCCCAACTTGTGCTCCCTTATGTCCCTGACACGCACGGGCTTGAAGGTGCCGTGGCCCACATGAAGAGTGAGTTCGACCAGGACAACTCCCCTTTCCTCCAACTCCTTTAACAATCGCTCCGTAAAGTGAAGCCCGGCTGTGGGGGCAGCGACGGCCCCGTTCTCCTTGGCGAATACAGTTTGATACCTTTCCCGGTCCAGGTCAAGAAGTCGATCTTCAGGGCTCCGCTTGATATAGGGAGGCAAGGGCATGATGCCCTCCTCCTCGATCAGGGAGGCAAGTGGGTAGCCATTAAACCTGATCTTTACAAGGCCCTCTTCACCAAGCTCTTCTATTGTCCCCGTAACGCCCTTGTTGAAAAAAAGTTTGGCCCCTTTCCTGGGCCTCTTGGATGTCTTCACCAGACACCATCTGGTATCGCGGGAATGGAAGAGTTGCTCGTGGTGCTCCAGGACGAGTATTTCCACCCTTCCGCCGCTGCCCTTCCGCCCAAAAAGCCTGGCTGGAACAACCTTGGTGTTGTTTAGCACCAATAGATCCCCAGGCTCCAGTATCTGAGGCAATTCAGAGAATTTGCGGTCGGAAAAGTAGTTTTTCCTGCTGTCCACCAGGAGCAGCCTTGAGCTGTCACGGTTCGGAGCCGGACGCTGGGCTATGAGCCTCTCGGGAAGTTCGTATTTGTAGTCTTCTATATTATACATCAAAAAAAGACATTAAGTGGCGTAAGTTAGAAAAAATGGTGGCTAAAGTCAAACGATTTTATTCCCTTGATGATCCGCCAGGAACCTCTTTCCTGGCCAGCGCGGGGCCTGAAGATTCCCCGGGACAATGCCTCCTGCAAACACCAGGGGTTTCCATATTGTCCTTGATATCTCCTCTTATATCAGATATCGTATCTTTTTTGAAGGTAACAGCGTGATATCATGACCTATTCACGGAACAGAGTAACCGTAGACCTGAACGCCCTCGCACACAATTTCGCCCAGGTAAAAGCCCTGTTGGACAGAAGGGTCAAGGTCATGGGTATAGTCAAAAGCGAGGGCTATGGTCATGGAATGCTACCGGTGGCCAAGACCCTTGAGAGCGAGGGAGTTGATTCCCTTGGGGTTAGCCAGGTTCACGAGGCCCTTGAGCTGAGGAAAGGCGGCATGGGCTTGCCCATAGTGGTGCTGTGTGGAATTCGAGGGATGGAAGAGGTACGGCAGGCAATAGAGCACGACTTCACGCCCGTGGTCTACGACCTGGAGACTGCGGAGATGTTGAACGCAGAGGGCCAAAGATCCGGCAAGATCATCCGGGTCCATGTGAAGGTTGATACCGGGATGGGCCGCCTGGGTGTCCTGGACAGGTGTTTATCCTCTTTTCTCAGGAGACTGGGTGAATTCAGGTCCATATACCCAGAGGGCTTGATGTCCCACCTTTCCTCTGCGGACGAGCGGGGAAAGAGCTTCACCCTGGAGCAAGTCAATCGATTCAAGAGGGCTGTGGAGGAGGGCCGTTCCATGGGGCTGGATCTGCCATTCAATAACTTGGCAAACAGTGCAGGCATCATGGCCTATCCCGAGAGCCACTTCCAGATGGTCCGGCCCGGCATAATGCTTTATGGGGGGCTTCCATCCCCTGATTTTCCCTGTCCGGTTCAACTGAAACCTGTTATGAGCTTTAGGGGCCGGGTCCTTCAGGTAAGGGATTTCCCTTCCGACACTCCCATCGGCTATGGCAGGACATACTACACCCGGGGCCCCAGAAAGATAGCCATATTGTCGGCAGGTTACGGGGACGGGCTGCCCAGGAGTATCTCCAACAGGGGAATGGTCCTCATAGGGGAGAAAAGGGCCAGGATCATCGGAAATGTGTGCATGAACATGACCATGTGTGATATAAGCGGTATGGGAGAAGTGGGAGCGGACGGCGAAGTGGTGTTCATGGGAACCCAGGGGGAGGAAAGTATTACAGGAGACAATATTGCAGAGTGGGGGGACACGATCTCTTACGAGGTCTTTTGCTCCATCGGACAGAGGAACATAAGGAAGTATCTGCAATGAAAAAGGTCTTGGACCGCATTTTGAAGGCGTCACTCCAGGAGTGTTTCAAAAGGGGCATAGTGGAGGAGTTTGATCTTCCTCCCTACGTGATTGAGATACCGAAAAGCACTGAACACGGTCACTTCGCAACAAACCTGCCCTTGACACTTGCTCCCTTGCTGAAGAGGTCTCCGAGGGATATTGCGGGAATCATCCTTGAACACCTGGAGGATGACACGGGCATTATTGAAAAGGTGGAGATAGCCGGCCCCGGTTTCATCAATTTCTTCCTGAAGAGAGAGCAGTGGTACAGGACCCTGGCCCATATAGTTGAACTCGGGAATCAATACGGGCGCAGCAATCTGGGAAAGGGCGAAAAGGTCCTGGTGGAATTCGTGAGTGCAAACCCAACGGGCCCCCTTCATCTGGGGCATGGAAGGGGGGCCGCACTGGGGGATACACTTTGCAGGATTCTCTCCTTCACCGGGCATCAAGTTTTGAGGGAGTTCTATGTGAACGACGCGGGTCAGCAAATCAGGCTCCTCGGTGAGTCTATTTACAGCCGCTGGACGCAGGTGAAGGAGCCCTCTTTCCCCTTTCCCGAAGACGGGTACCAGGGGGACTACGTAAGGGAGCTGGCGGAGGAGATCGCAAGGGAGATCGACCTGAGCGCCATGGAGCCCGAGGAGGCCATTGACAGGTGTGCTGAGCTTGGCAAGGAGAAGATGCTGCGCGAGATAAGGAGGGACCTGGATCTTTTCAGGGTCGGGTTCGACGTGTGGACCAAGGAGAGCAGCCTGTACGAGTCAGGCCTACTTGCCGAGACGCTCGAGATGATCCAGGAAAAAGGCCAGTGTTATGAAAAGGACGGTGCACTGTGGATCAGGACCTCCATGTTTGGAGATGACAAGGACAGGGTTCTCCGGAAAAGCGACGGCCAGTTCACCTATTTTGCATCTGATATAGCCTATCACCTGGACAAATGGAAAAGGGGGTTCTCCAGGGCGATCAATATATGGGGTGCGGATCATCATGGCTACGTCAACAGGGTGAAAGCGGCCCTGAAGAGCAACGGCTTGAGCGAAGATTGGTTGACGGTGCTTCTCATCCAGCTGGTGAAGCTCTGGAAGGGGGGCGAAGAAATAAAGATGTCCAAGAGAGAGGGGCACTACATAACACTGAGGGAGTTGATAGAGGAGGTGGGAGTAGACGCGGTCAGATTTGTCTTCCTGACAAAGAATCACGATTCTCCCCTTGACTTTGATATAGACCTTGTCAAGAGACAGGAAAGCAACAACCCTGTCTACTACGTCCAGTACGCCCATGCGAGGATTTGCAGTATCCTCAGGAAGGCCAAGGCAGAGGGCATAGAGGTACCCGCCAGGGCAGACAAGTTCATCGAAAGCCTGGTGCTGGAGGAGGAGCTGGCCCTCATCAGGATGATGGCTGATTTTCCTTCTCTCCTGGAAGAGATAGCAACTACCCTGGAACCCCATCGCTTGACCTATTATTTGACGGAAATCGCCTCCCTCTTTCACAGGTATTTCAACCTGGGCACGAGGATAAGCGAACACCGCGTAATAAGCAATGACCTTCGGTTGACCCAGGCCAGGCTGTTTTTGACTGAAGCCATGCGGGTTCTATTACATAATGGCCTTGATCTTCTTGGTGTTGTGGCCCCGGAGAAGATGTAGCAAGGATAGCCGAGAGAATGGGGAAGAAGAAAAGTGGCTCCAAGAAAGGGGTCAAAAAGAAATACCGCATCGAGATGACACCCCTGTCTCTCTTTCTCTGGGGCTTCTGTCTCTTGTTCCTGTTGACATGGGTCTTTGTGCTCGGGATACTTGTAGGGCGAGGGTTCCTGACGGGGGATTTTACCGTGATATCCGACCTGAAGAATCAAATTACCAAGTTAGAGGAGATCACTGGCCGCAAGGGGCCTGGAGAAGAGAGCCGAAGACCCAAGAGCCTTGAAAAAGACCTTGAACTGATGTTCTACGAGAAACTTTCCAACAAGAAGGAAGAGGCGAAGAAGAAGGTAGTGGTTCGAAGAAGGGAGGATTCGAGACCCAAAGGACAGGCACCCAGAAAAAGTCCTGTGTCTAGAAGCCCTAAGACACCCTCTACTTCGGGCTTCAAGTACACGGTTCAGGTCGCGTCCCTTGGTGAGCTGGATCGAGCCAAGATCTTGATAAATCAATTGAAGCAAAAGGGCTACTCTGCTTACTATTATACGGCGACAATAGATGGAAAAACCTATTACAGGGTCAGGTGCGGCAAGTTTGAGAGCAAGAGGCAGGCAACAGAGTTCGCAAGGAGGTTAGAAAGGGATTCTGGAATAAGGGGCTTTGTTTTCAAGGTGCAATAACAGGTATCCACCATCCCATTGCGCAAAGATCCCTGTGAGAGGAGAAGCTGAAAATGTTTGGTATCGGGCTGCCCGAATTGATTCTTATCATGGTTATCGCCCTTGTAGTCATAGGGCCCAACAAGTTACCGGATTTGGCCAGGGCCATAGGGAAGGGGATGGCCGAGTTCAGGAAGGCTACCGAGGAAATAAAGGAGAGCCTGGAACTGGATGAGGATATCCAGGAGGTCAAGAAAGAATTTGCCGATTCAATCGCCGGCCTGAATGAGCCTATGGATCTATCGGAGTCCCCGCTGGTTGCGGAAGAAATCCGTGGCCGGGAGGGTTCGGAGGCCTTGGGAGATACTGCTGAAGAAGAAACTGTGAAAGAGGAAGTGGTGGAGAAATCATCAGAGAGCGAAGCGACCCGGGAGACAAAGGGGAATGGTGGATGATGAGAAGCAGCCTTTCCTGAGCCACCTCGAGGAATTAAGGAAGAGGCTTATTTCGTGTGCAATTGCGGCGGGAGCAGGGTTCGTCGTCTCCTATATCTTTTCAGAGAGACTCTTTCGCATCCTGATCCATCCCTTGAAATCCCAGCTGCCCGAGGGAGACAGGTTGATCTTTACGGGCCTCCCCGAGATGTTCCTGACCTATATCAAAGTCGCTCTTGTTACGGGGATCTTGCTCTCTTCTCCCTACATCTTCTACCAGCTATGGATGTTCGTAGCGCCAGGGCTTTATCAAAACGAGAAAAGGTACGTCGTGCCCTTTGTTGTTTCTTCCTCAATTCTGTTTGTGGGCGGTGCCATATTTGGATATTTTGTGGTATTCCCCTTTGGGTTTCGCTTCTTCCTGGGGTTTGCCAATGATTACATCCAGGCCCTTCCGTCCGTAAAACAGTATTTCTCCTTTTCTGTCAAGCTGCTCTTCGCTTTCGGCATGGTCTTTGAGCTTCCGGTCGTGGTCTTCTTTCTCACAAAGATAGGCCTTGTGACCCCGGAGCTTTTGAAGAGGCAGAGAAAATACGCCATATTGCTCATCTTTGTAATGGCGGCCATTCTGACACCGCCCGACGTGGCCACCCAGGTCATGATGGCTGGTCCCCTGATCGTTCTCTACGAGATCAGCATTTACATAGCCAGGATTGCAAAGAGAAAAAGAAGCAAGGAGGAAGAGACATCCGAAGAGGGTGTGGATGGTTGATGAGAGTGCGAGGCACCTTCAGTAAAGGCGGGTAAAGCCCCTGCCCGAGACAGTCAGGAGAAGGGGGTCTTTGGCGATCTCTCCCTGTTGGTCAAAGGCCATCCAGCCCGTAATACCGTAGAAGTCATCAAAAGTAGAGATCTGTTTTTGGAAGTCCCTTGTCGTCCTTATGGATCCAGTGCTCTCCATGACCTTTATCAAGAATCTCACTGTGTCGTAACCCGTCGCAGCCAAAATGCCAGGCTCTGATTCAAAATTGGCCCTGTAGCTTGTGATGAAATGCTCCAGATCCCCGGAGGGATTGCCTTTAGCCCCTGGGAAGAAGCCCGAGGGGAATACCGCGCCCTGCAAATAATCCCCGGCCAACTCAATCAATTCAGGAGACTGCCATAGGCTGGTCCCCAGGAAGCGGACGTTGAAGACGTTGTGAAAAGGGAACTGGGGGGCGATGAGGGCAACGGTCTGGTGGTTGTCCGGTATGAAGACCGCATCGAAGTCGACGACAGGTTCAGGCTCTTCCTCGCCATAGAGAATATCCTCGATACTCTCTTCCGCCCTGAGCCACCGGAATTCCTCTAACATTTTTGAGACGGATTCGGGCCTGGGGTAGTAGAGACCCACCATTTTTCTTATTTCCACTTCAAAATCCGTTTGATCAGGCTCATAGGACTCTACCGCAGTTATGGTGCCGCCGAGTTCTTCTATGTTATCCCAGAAGAGGTTCATGAAGAAGCGACCGTAAGAGTTGTCAGGATAAAGTATGGCAAATCTCCTCAGCCCCATGTTTTTCATGGCTCCATGAACCAGGGTCTCAACTTCCTTTGAGGGGGTTATGAAGTTTCGGAATACCATTGGGCCCTCCAGGGCGATACCCTCTCGCTGGGCCAGTGTAATAATGGGGATTCCAAGCTCCTGGGCCTTCTTTGCGGCCGCCAGAGCAGGTCTGCTTGCCAGGGGTCCTATGATGGCGATAGCCCTGTCCTGGCGGGCCAATTCCTCCACACCCTTGACAGCGATGTCAGGATCTCCAGCAGTATCCTTGATAACCAGCTCAAGGGATCTATCGTCTGCCTGTTCTTCAAACAACCCCATGCCGAGCTGAATCCCGTTGAGGACTTCTCGACCGTAGATTGAGAAGGGCCCGCTCAGGGGCAGGAGACACCCGATCACGTCGGGTTCCACTGAAAGCTCCTGTTCGATTCTCCTGAGCAAATCACGTCCGATATTCAACCAGAATTGGTCCGTGGAGGACTCGACCAGTGCCATGGCCGCTTCTTTCGCCTCCGCTGGCTTGCCGGATTCGAGGAGCCTGAGGGCCTTCTGATAGTAAAGGCTGACGGCATATGGTGTGCCGGAGACATAAACTTCCATTGATTCCAGCTCTTCCAGGGAGGCTGAGTGGATGAGGTCGACTATCAACTCCTGGATCTCGGCGATGTTCACCGTTCCATCATCAGGGCCTGTAACGGCCTGGATGTACCATCCGAGGGCACCCAGCCTGTCTCCCTGAATGTCGAGGGCCCGGGCCAGATAGTAGGCCACCTTTCTCCTCATGGGATGTGAGGGGTATTTGCCCAGCCAAAGGGATGCAAGGGTTATGGTCTTCTGGTAGTCTTTGAGTCGCAAGTAGAGGCCGCTGATATCCGCCTCCAGGAGAGGCACATCAGGATGACGGGGGAATTCCTCCAGTGCCCTGTTGAGAAAAAGCAGGGCATCCTCGAACTCTCCAAGGTGTTCCTTGGCCTTTGCAATTCGGTAGAGAGCTATCCTTGCGTCCGTTCCTTCAGGGAAGCGGTCCAAGTATTGCAGGTATCCCTCGATCGCCTTTGCATAGTTTCCCGCCCCAAACTCCTTTTCGGCCAGGAGAAAGGATTCGCGCCCGGGAGGCCTTTTCTTGATCGCCTCCCTGGGGTAACACCCGTACAAAAAAAGCCCCATCCCCACCCAGAAGGTGAAGATGGTCTTGAGAGTTAGAGAGCGCAGGACCCTCACTTCTTTACTTCCTCGAAATCCGCATCCACCACATCTTCATCCTTGGAAGAGCCGCTCTCACCACCGGCAGCGGAACCCGAGCCGGCAGCCTGCCCTGCGCCGGCCTGTGCACTTGCCTGGGCATACATGGCCTCAGCCAATTTGTGGGAGACCTGGGTCAGTTCATCCGCGTGACGTCTTATCTCTTCCGCGCTTTCACCTTCCATGGCTTTCTTGAGGTTCTCTATGGCCCTGTCAATCCCGGATTTTGTGGCTTCATCAAGTTTGTCTCCAGACTCCTTGAGGGATTTTTCCGTCTGGTAGATGAGGGAATCCGCCATGTTACGAGCGTCCACCAGCTCCCTCTTCTTTTTATCCTCTTCAGCATGGAGCTCGGCATCCTTGATGAGGCTCTGGATCTCCTCTTCCGATAGGCCGCTCGAGGCGGTGATCTTTATGGACTGCTCTTTACCCGTGCCCAGATCCTTGGCGGAGACGTGAACTATTCCATTGGCATCGATGTCAAAGGTGACTTCGATTTGAGGCACACCCCTGGGTGCAGGAGGTATTCCCACGAGCTGGAATCGACCCAGGGTCTTGTTATAAGCAGCCATCTCTCTTTCGCCCTGGAGCACGTGAATCTCCACGGCAGGCTGGTTATCGGCCGCCGTTGAGAATATCTGGCTTTTCCTGGTGGGTATAGTGGTGTTTTTTTCAATGAGCTTGGTGAAAACCCCACCCAGTGTCTCGATGCCGAGAGAAAGGGGCGTTACGTCCAGGAGAAGTACGTCCTTGACCTCTCCTTTCAATACCCCGCCTTGGATAGCGGCGCCGATAGCAACAACTTCATCAGGATTGACGCTCTTGCTGGGCTCTCTACCGAATATCTCCTTTACCTTGTGTTGTACCCTGGGCATCCTGGTCATTCCGCCGACCAGGATGACCTCGTCTATGTCGCTGGGTTTCAAGGAGGCATCACTGAGGGCTGTCTTGCACGGTTCAACCACTTTCTCGATGAGATCATCCACCAGCGCTTCCAGCTTGGCCCTGGTGAGTTTCATGTTGAGGTGTTTGGGGCCGCTTGCATCTGCCGTGATAAAGGGAAGGTTGATATCGGTCTCCTGGGAGCTGGATAGTTCCATCTTGGCCTTTTCCGCCGCCTCTTTCAACCTCTGTAAGGCCATCTTGTCGGTTCGCAGATCAATGCCCTGGTCTTTCTTGAATTCATCGGCAAGGTAATCCACGATTCGTAGATCAAAGTCCTCGCCCCCCAGATGGGTATCTCCATTTGTTGCCTTGACCTCAAAGACACCTTCCCCGATTTCGAGAATAGAGATATCGAAGGTCCCGCCTCCAAGATCGAAGACCGCAATCTTCTTCTCCCCCTTCTTGTCCAGGCCATATGCAAGTGATGCAGCCGTCGGTTCATTGATGATCCTCTCCACGTTGAGCCCGGCTATACGGCCCGCATCTTTGGTGGCCTGCCTTTGACTGTCATTGAAGTATGCAGGAACGGTTATCACCGCGTCCGTAACCTTCTCCCCAAGATAATCCTCTGCGGTCTGCTTCATCTTCTGTAGAATCATGGCAGAGATCTCAGAAGGGCTGTAGCTTTTACCCCTGACTTCCACATGGGCATCCCCGTTAGGGGCCTTGACGATTTTGTATGGAAGGACCTTTATGTCCCTCTGCACTTCACCAGAGTCATACTTGCGTCCAATCAGTCTCTTGACCGCGAAAACGGTGTTCTCAGGATTGGTGATGGCCTGGCGCTTGGCGATCTGGCCTACCAGCCTCTCGCCCTTTTCATTAAAGGCAACCATCGAAGGTGTGGTCCTGCTTCCCTCGGCGTTGGCGATTACAACAGGATCTCCCCCTTCCATTACAGCGACGCAGGAATTAGTTGTACCAAGATCAATGCCAATAATCTTACCCATTTTTTACCTCCTACTAGAACTAGGTGCTATGTTGTCACGGGGTCTTAGAGGATATTTAACTGCTCTCAGCCGACTCCTCTCGATGTTCCCTACCACCCTCATCTGCTGCCTTGGCCCTGCTTACCACCACCATGGCAGGACGAATCAGCCTCTGGTTGAAAATGTACCCCTTCTGCATCTCTTCGAGGACGATCCCAGGTTCGACTGTCCCATCTTCCTTTTCCGACACTGCGTGATGGAAATTCGGGTCGAAAGGCCTGTCTTTGGCCTCGACCTCTTCAAGCCCCGACTTCTTCAGTACGTCCTTCAGTCCCTTTAACGTCAGCTCAACCCCCTTCTTAAGGGCATCAAGGGAGTTGTTCGAGTTGGCGTGTGATATGGCCATCTCCAGGTTGTCTATGACAGGAAGCAGATCTTTCACAAGGGACTCGTTGGCGTACTTGACCAGCTCCGCTTTCTCCTTGCTGTTTCTCTTCTTTAGATTCTCGATGTCAGCCTGTGAACGGAGATAGAGATCGTAGTACTTCTTGGCCTCTCCCTGGGCTTGCTTTACCCTGTCCAGGAGTTCCGCCTTTGTCAATTTCTCAAGGGGTTTTTCTTTATGCTCCTCGGCGGTCTCCTTGTCTTGGCTCTCCTGGGCCCCGGTTACTCCTTCCCTGTTTCTCTCTTCTCCGGCACTTTCCGCCCTTTGCTCACCATTGGTCATAACTCAGATCACTCCGCTCCTTGTTTGGATTAGGACCTGGAAGGAAACACATGCAATGCAACTCGGATGATATGATTATGGGATACGATAAGCATCGGATAATGCTTTGTCAAGGTGAGCACAATCAGGTTTTTCAATTGTTTCTGAACTCTTTCCATGCCTTGATCAGGTCCCGGAGACTTTGTGACTCCTTTTCCCCGATGGCAGAGGCAGGGTCCGATGTTCCTTGGAGTTTCCCAAAATTGAGATCGATTGTTCTGGAAAGTGAACCAATGAGGCTTGGTGCAGATTCCCTGGTAAGCTCCCTGGTCTCCCTGTCGTCCTGGCCCGTGGGTTTGATAAACAGTCCGTCCGCTCCGGCCTTGAAGAGTTCAACGGCGTCATCTATCATGCTTTTTCTTGTATAGAACACGGCGGGTACACCAGGATAGTGCTCCCTGGCCCGCCGGAGATTTTCGAGCCCGTATTTCCTATTCTGCCCGGCGAGGTCGGCGGATTCCCTGAATATGCTTCTCCAGGCCTCAACGATGGAGAACAGTCTCCTCAAGTACTCATTGACGCGATCTCCCTCAAATGAGTCAAGGTCCTTGTATACCTCCCCGAGGGACTTGATTCGCGATACACGTTTCTCGAGGTCTCCTATCGGAGGGATGGCGGGATTGCTGACCTCGGGATCCTGTCCCCACAGGTCCAGCAGGAAGATCACAGGTATCCTTTTCCCCAAAAGCCTTCTCGCCTCATCAAAGGTATAGGCCTGGACAAACTTCATTCCCTCCGCCCTGGGAGCGATCTCGTCCCTCACGAGCTCGTGTTCGAAATCGGAATCGTCAATGAAACAGATAATGAAGTCCATGTTCCCACCTTAGTATTCCAGATTCGCGACCATTGTTTCCTGTCAGGGTTTGGCTTCATTCTCCAGTGCATAACCGGTAAGCCGCTTCAATGCTTCCAGGTATCTCTCCCTGGTCTTTTGGATGATGTCTTCGGGGAGTTTGGGTGGAGGAGGCGTCTTTTGCCACCCAAGTGAATTGAGATAATCCCTCAAGAACTGCTTGTCGAAGCTCACTTGAGGCCCGCCGGGACTGTAAGAATCCATGGGCCAGAAGCGCGAACTGTCGGGGGTCATGACCTCATCAATCAAGATGATCCTGCCATCTACGAGGCCGAACTCAAACTTGGTGTCTGCTATGATGATCCCCCTCTTTGCCGCGAACTGCCTTCCCTGTTCATATATCTCCAGGCTGAGTGTCCTTACCCGTTCTGCCGTCTCCCGCCCCAGCAAATCAACGGCCTTCTCAAAGGTGATATTTTCGTCGTGTATGCCCTCCTCGGCCTTGGTGCTGGGGGTAAATATGGGCTCCGGGAGTTTTTCCGACTCCTTCAAGCCCGCTGGAAGCTTGATACCACATATGCTCCCCTTTTCCCTGTACTCGATCCACCCTGAGCCGGAAATATACCCCCTTACTATGCATTCCACGGGCAATGGCCTTGCCTTCCTTACGAGCATACTGCGCCCCTGGAGTTGTTCCCTGTAAATGGGGCAGGGCTCGGGATACTCTGAAGGATCAGAACTGACCACGTGGTTCTCCACAAGGGGTTTGAGGTGTTCGAACCAGAAAAGAGATATTTTTGTGAGGATTTTTCCCTTGTCCGGTATGGGGTCATCCATGATGACATCAAATGCCGATATCCTGTCGCTAGCGACTATCAAATAATATTCTCCCACATCGTAGATATCCCTTACCTTACCTCTCTTGAAAAGTTTCAGGTCTGGAAGCTCGGACTTGAGCATGGCACCTTTGACGACAGGCATCTATGTCCTCCTTTCATCGGCTCAATTTTGCTGCCTGGGCGACGTTGTTCTCTGGAAATGTCAGGCCTTGCAAAGATTGATATCTTTCACGATTCATGACATAATGTCAAGCATCTCCATTATTTCCCCGGAAAGAGGGGAGACGCGGATCCTTTCATTTTCAACAGGGTTGAAAGGTCTTGCTCCATTTAGGATGCCGGAACTACTAAGCAACGGGTCTGGAGGGGTAGTTAATGATTATTTCTGAAGAAAAGCTTGAACTCATAAACACCATTTCTGATTTTGATCGAACAATAGAAAAGATGCATCTTGATTTCCAGAAGTATCACTCGGGAGTAGAAACCAGGATGCCTGACTGGGAGGCACTCGAAAGGGATTTGCTGAGCTTTTCCCGGAGGAAGATATATGAGATCGAGATTTCCAATAGGCTGGATAGGGTGCTTTACAAGTTCCAGAATCGAAAAAGGATATGGCTTTCCTGGATAGAAGAGGTCCACAGGGGTCTGAGACAGGGGTCAGTTGAAACCAAGAAATAGCAGGTTTCAATTACTGTTCGTTCATTCAAACGACCGATACCAGGGACGGGAAGAAGGTCCCGGCCAGGTTCAGCCGCCAGAGGGGAGAATGAGGCCATCCTTTGTGCCAAGGTTAGTCAATGACCGCTTTTCAGACCCGGGGCTATTCGTCCCGTTTCTGTTCGAAAAAAGGGCCTTACTCTTTGACCTTGGAGACCTTCATGCCCTGTCATCCAGAGATATCTTGAAGATTTCCCATGTCTTTGTAACCCACACCCATATGGATCATTTTATAGGCTTTGATCATCTCCTCAGGATTTTTTTGGGGCGGAAGAAGGAACTCCACATCTACGGGCCGCCTGAGTTTTTCGCCAGGGTTGAGGGGAAGCTGGCCGGCTACACGTGGAACCTGGTCCACGAATATCCTTTTGAATTGAGCTTGAGGATAACAGAAGTGCATGAGGACCGAACCTTCACAAAGATCTACCTTTGTCGGAAGGGGTTCCTGGCCGAACCCAAGGAAAAGGTCCGGAGTTTCACTGGTATCCTGCTGGAGGAACCTTCTTTTCGGGTCGAAGCCGTACTGCTGGATCACCGCATCCCCTGTCTGGGCTTCTCGCTCGTGGAAAGCTACTACATCAATATTATCAAGGAAGAGCTAAAAAAGATGGGTCTGCCCTTGGGTCCATGGCTGACCCGCTTGAAGAAGGCCCTTTATGAGGGAAGAGACCCGAAGAGCCAATTCCCGGTAACCTGGGAAGAATCAGGCTTGATAAGAAAGGTGAAGACCTATGTTCTCGGAGAATTGGCCGAGCGCATAACAAGGATATCGCCGGGACAAAAAATAACCTATATCACTGATGTCATAGGGAGCGCCGAGTCTTTGAACAAGATAGTCGCATTTGCCGAAAATGCCGATCACCTGTTCATAGAGGCGGCCTTTTTGAGCGCTGATAAAGAGATCGCCCTCCAGAAACATCATCTGACCGCCCCCGAAGCGGGAGAGATCGCGCGAAGGGCCCATGCCAGGAATCTGGTACCCTTTCATTTCTCGCCCAGGTACCAGCACAGGGAGGAAGAGATCATGGCTGAGGTGATGGAGGCCTTTCGGCAGGAATGAAAAGGCGGAAGTTCTCGTCAAATAATCCTGACCACATGGAATGACTTTTCCGGTAAGCGAGATTGCAGCGAAGGGCCCTCCAAGGTGTGATCGAGAGCCCTAGCTGCTGTTCAGCACCTCCAGCATGGCATCATGGAGCAGTCCGTTTGAAGCCACTACAGTTTTGTCATATGGTGTGTAAGGGGCTCCGTCGAAGGTGGTCAGTGTGCCCCCGGCCTCCCTTAATATAACAACGCCGGCAGCCGTGTCCCAGGGCTTCAGCCCTTCTTCCCAAAAGCCGTCAAATATCCCGCGCGCGAGGTAGCACATGTCCATGGCCGCCGAACCAGGCCTTCGGACCGAGTGGCAGCGAAGGAGCATTTTCTTGAAGATCTCAATGGGCCTATCCGGGCTCTCTTGGATGTCATAGGAAAAGCCGGTGGCCAGGAAGGACTCGGTGAGATCCTGCACCCTGGAAACCCTTATCCTTTTCCTGTTCAGAAACGCACCGCCACCCCTGGCTGCTTCAAACAATTCATTCATAAAAGGATTGAACACTACTCCCACTACCGGCTCCTTTCCTATTCCCAGGGCAATGGAAACGCAGGAAAAGGG
>JAFDIC010000288.1 GCA_019308525.1 Deltaproteobacteria bacterium | reverse complement strand
CACTTTTCGGTGCCATTGTGCTGGTTGCAGCGGCAACGTGTCTTTTTGCCCCCCTGTCATTGCGCCCACTCCTGAGCCGTTGGCTAAACCAGGGGATGGAGAGCCAACGGCCTGCAAAATCACCGCGGGGTAGTCATAAATGGAACTAGTTGGCCTGGTATCCTTCTTTGTCATTGGGGCCCTGTTGGTAGTAGTCCATATACAGCGGACGAGACGAAGCCGGGTGGAGGTGGATTTGCGCACGAGTGAACAAGGATATGTGTTGGCCCTTGCCGGGGCTACCGATGGCCTCTGGGATTGGGACATCAGGGCGGGCAAAGTCATGTTTTCCAATCGGTTCATGGAAATCCTCGGTCACTCGCCGGGAGAGTTTCCCGGCACGATGGATTCTTTCCTGAGCCGACTTCATCCCGAGGATGAGAGCTGTACCCGGGCGGCCATTCAGCGACTACTCAAAGAACGCGTCCCTTTCAAGATGGAGTTCCGCCTGAGGAAAAAGTCGGGCGATTATCTATGGTTTTTGGCCCGGGCCCAGGCTGTGTGGGACGCAAAAGGGAATGCTACACGGATGTCAGGCTGGATACAGGATATTACCGAAAAGAAGAAGAGCGAGCTGGATCTTAAGGCCGCACTCTCGGAGATAAATGAGCTGAAAACCAAGCTTGAGGCAGAGAAGGCTTATTTGCAAGAGGAAATAAAATTCCAGTACAACCACGAAAATATTATCGGTCACAGTGAAGGGCTCGCTTACGTGCTTTACAAGGTTGAGCAGATAGCCCCGACCGACACTATAGTTCTTATCCTTGGCGAGACCGGGACGGGCAAGGAACTGGTAGCCCGGGCCATTCACAGTCTGAGCCTGCGCAAAGACAGGCCCCTGGTGAAATTAGACTGCGCCACATTACCTTCATCCCTGATTGAAAGTGAGCTGTTCGGTCACGAAAGGGGTGCTTTCACCGGTGCCCATGCCCGGCGTCTGGGGCGATTTGAGGTTGCCCACGGCGCAACCCTCTTCCTGGACGAGATTGGCGAGTTGCCGCTGGAGTTGCAGCCCAAGCTTCTCAGGGTTATTCAGAGCGGCGAGTTTGAAAGGTTGGGCAGTTCCCGCACGATCAAGGTAGATGTGCGGATTATCGCCGCCACTAACCGGAATATGGAGGAAGAAGTAAGAAGGGGGCGATTCCGGGAAGATCTGTGGTTCCGGTTGAATGTGTTTCCAATAACGGTTCCGCCGCTGCGGGAACGGGTAAAGGACATTCCGCTTCTCGTGGCTTTTTACGTGGACAAGATTTCAAAGAGATTGGGCAAGTCCATTGAGATCATCCCGGCGAATGTCATGGATGCCATGAAGAATTATCACTGGCCGGGCAATGTCAGGGAACTTGAAAATGTCGTCGAGCGTGCTGTCCTCAACTCATCAGGGCCCAAATTGCGCCTGGTGGATGAGCTGAAAAAAGAGCACAAAGATCTAACGGCCGCCCTGAAACCCCTGAGAGATATTGAGCGCGAACATATTCTCCGTGTGCTTGAGCAGACCAACTGGAAGGTGAGCGGAAAAGGGGGAGCTGCCGAGATCCTAGGCCTTGACCGCAGCACATTACGCGCACGTATGGGGAAGCTGGGCATACGTAAACCACCCACCCCAGCTTGAAACGAGGAGAACGTGGTCAGATATGACCATTGGTCAAATATGATCATCCCCTTGCTCTCTTCCGTCCACCTCCTGCCATTTCTTCATGTCATGATATTCAGTTACAAAACAATATGTTGGGTGAACTAGAAGGCAAATTTCTCCTGCTTGGCACGAACCTTGAAGATCCAACAATATAGATGGGTTCGCAAGAAGTCCAATTTCTGCGTTGCGCTTCATCCCTGCCCCGTTAAATGGATGTATTTGGTGCAGAATCAAAGGTCGAAAAAGGACTGGTAACTTTATGCCTTCACCGCCATCTCATTCTGTTCTGAGTTATTTAAAGGTAGTAAATGGTTGCGGCGTGCGTCAAGTACGCCGCACTGAGTAAAGATTCACACCGTGCGCGGAGATAGGGTTTTTACGGAACCATCGTTGTTGAAAGTTTCGCCTTACGGAAAGGGGGCCCCCATGATCATGCTCAGGTTGACTATGAATGTGCTTCCGGAAAAGCAGAAAGAGGTTATGCAAACGCTTCTCTCAATTACTGAGCTGACGGAAAAGGATAATGGTTGTCTGAGCTGTAACCTGTTTTGCGACATGGAAGACAAGAATGTCTACACCCTGATCGAGGAATGGGAAACCCGCGAGGATCTGGAACGTCACATACGGTCTGAAAGATTCAGTGTCTTGCTCGGGACAAAGAGCCTTCTAGCCGAACCGTTAGGGATTCAACTTCACACGGTCTCCCGTTCCGAAGGGATGGAGGTCGTCAATGCCGCCAGGGGCAGCAAAGGAACCTCTTGATAGAACATTTAGAAAAGAAAGGAGAGAACCAATGGCTTGGGACAACAATCCAGGAGGCCAGCAAGAGGGCCTCCCAGATTTTCCAGCAATGATCAAGAAGGCAGGGGATTCACTGGGCCTAGGAAAGGGAGGAAAGCCTTTCCTTTGGCTTATCGGAATTATCGTTGTTATTGCGATCATTCTGGCTTATACCGCATTCTACACCATTCCACCTGGAAACCGAGGGGTCTTGCTGCGATTTGGCAGGTATTCCAGCGTGGTCATGCCAGGGCTGCATTTCAAGATCCCCTTTGGTATCGACACGGTCTTCAAAGTGCATACGGAACAGGTGGACACTGAGAGCTTTGGGTTCAAGAGTGTCCGCCCAGGGATCCGGACCCAGTATGAAAAGAGCGCCTCGACAGAGCGCGAATCGCTAATGCTCACCGGGGACCTGAACGTCATCGATGTTGAATGGATCGTACAGTTCCGGCGGGAAGACCCCCGGAAATATCTCTTCAACGTGCGAGACCCGGTTATGACCATCCGGGATATCAGCGAATCCGTGAACCGGCGCATTGTAGGGAACCGAAGCTTCGACTACGTGTTGCAAAACCGTGAAGAAGTGAACAGGATGGCCCAAGAGGAGCTCCAGAAGATTCTCGACGAGTATGAGACAGGTGTCCGCATCGTCAACGTGAGGCTCCAGAACGTGGTGCCTCCTGATCCTGTAAAGGGGGCCTTTAACGAAGTAAACGAGGCCCAGCAGGAAAAGGAGAGGCTCATTAACGAGGCCCAGGAGACATACAACAGGGAAATCCCCAAGGCCAAGGGGACGGCGGAAAGGACCATCAACGGGGCCCGGGGGTTCGCTCTGGAAAGGGTAAACAGGGCAAAAGGTGACGTGGCCAGGTTCTCTGATGTCCTCAAAGAATACCGAAACGCGAGGGAGGTCACGAAACAGCGCCTCTATCTGGAGGCCTATCAGTCGATCCTGCCCAATGCCCAGCAGATCTACATTATTGACAGCGAGCAGAGGGGCCTTCTGCCGCTCCTCCAATTGAATCAGCAGGACATAGAAGGAGGTGTAGTTCGATGAAACGAATGGGAGCTATCATCGGTGTTGTAATTGTTTTTTTCCTGATCCTCTTGCTTTCAGGTGCCTTTTATACTGTCAGGGAATGGGACCAGGTGGTGATCACCCAGTTCGGGAAACCGATTGGGGAGCCGAAGGTCAAGGCGGGCTTGAAGTTCAAGATGCCCATAATCCAGAAAATCAATCGTTACGAGAAGCGAATTATGAGATGGGACGGAGATCCAAAAGAGATCCCCACCCGGGATAAGCGTTTTATCTACGTGGATACCACAGCCCGATGGCGAATCGTTGATGCCCAGAAATTCCTCGAGGTCCTGGGCAACTACTCCCAGGCCTACGCCAAACTGGATGACATCATCGACGCGGTTCTCAGGGACTATGTTTCTGCCAATCCTCTGGTGGAGCTGGTCAGGACCACGAACGAGATGCCCACTGTGGAGGGTGGAGAAGGCAAGGTCCTCTCGCCGTTCCAGCAGGAATCAACGGTTCCGGAAACCGTCCGCCTGGGCAGGGAGAAAATCACCCGGGCGATTTTGGCCGAAGCTTCCAAGGCTATGCCTGCCTTTGGTATGGAGCTGGTTGATGTTCGCATCAAGCGGATCAACTATGTGGAGCAAGTCCGGAGGAAGGTCTACGAACGGATGGTATCGGAAAGAAAGCGCAAGGCGGCACAGTTTCGATCAGAGGGAGAGGGCAAGAAGGCAGAGATTCTCGGTCAGATGGAGAAGGAACTGAAATCGATAATCTCAGGGGCATACCGGACGGCAGAGGAGATACGCGGCAAAGCCGATGCCGAGGCGACCAGGATCTACGGAGACGCATACAATGAGGACCCGGCCTTCTACGCCTTTTTCAATACCCTGGAGACCTATAAAGAGGCGGCCTACGAGAAAGCCATTATCATACTGGGGACCGATTCCGACTACTACCGGTTCTTGAAGACTATCCCGAAATGAGAGAGGCTGCAAGCAACCCTAGTGTGAAGCCAAATCCGTGATCCCATAGAGCCTGCATCCGAGATCACAAGGCATTATTTTCGTGAACATCAATTTCTGTCAGAAGGAAGGAGAAATATGCCTCCCAAGAAAAAGAAAAAACCCCAGGAAGAAATCATAGACAAGGCGCGCTCCATCTTTGGTCCCCAGGGCTCAAAGGGAAAAAAGGGTGCTTTGCCCCCAAGGGCACATTTCAGCATATGGTATTTCCTGATCGCCTTTCTCCTTATCTCCTATACGCAGCAATACTTTTTTGCTGGAAAAGTCGAGACCATCCCCTACAGCCAGTTCAAACAGTATTTGGGTGAAGGCATCTTGAGTAAATTGACCATCGGTGAGAAAAACATCAGGGGAACGTTGAAAGGCAAGGGAACAGTGCCGGGACAGGATCAGGAGTTCACCACGATTCGGGTGGACGACCCCAACCTGGTGAAAGACCTGGATGAACACAAGGTCATGTATTCCGGGCGCTATGACAGCAAAATCCTGGGCAGAATTATCTCCTGGGTCATATACATCGGCATTTTTCTCCTAATCTGGCGGTACATAATGAAAAGGATGGGCCCTGGGATGGGTGTCATGTCCTTTAGCAAGAGCAAGGCCAAGATTTTTGCCGAGAGTGAGACCAAGGTCACTTTTGCCGATGCTGCTGGAATCGACGAGGCAAAAGAGGAACTCCAGGAAGTCGTGGAATTCTTGAGCACTCCGGAGAAGTTTCAAAGACTGGGAGGGAGGATCCCCAAGGGAGTGCTCCTGGTCGGCCCGCCAGGTACCGGCAAGACCCTTCTGGCCAAGGCCGTGGCAGGGGAGGCAAAAGTGCCTTTTTTTAGCATCAGCGGATCAGAGTTTGTGGAAATGTTCGTTGGTGTAGGTGCGGCACGCGTTCGCGATCTTTTCTCTCAAGCCGCCTCCCATGC
>JAFDIC010000287.1 GCA_019308525.1 Deltaproteobacteria bacterium | reverse complement strand
ACGCTGCAATCTTCGCCACCTTAAAGACCAAGCCCTTCTACGATATTTCCGCGAGGGAGTGGGATGATGTCATGAAGGTTAACCTGAAGGGTATTTTCCTGTGTTGTAAGGCCGCCTACCCGCAGATGAAGAAGCAGGGAAAGGGCAAGATCGTCAATGTTGCATCAGGGGTATTCTTTAAAGGTCTGCCCCTTTTTCTCCATTATGTCACTTCCAAGGGTGGTGTCATTGGTTTGACAAGGGCCCTTGCAAGAGAAGTGGGCGATGACGGTATTTGTGTCAATGCCATTGCCCCGGGATACACGGTGACAGAGGTCATGGCAGATGAATCCATACATGACGAGGCCTTTGTCAATGCAGTAGTGGGAAGCAGATGCTTTAGGCGTCACGAAAGACCGGAAGACCTTTTAGGCACTCTTGTCTTTCTTGCCTCCGATGACAGTGATTTTATCACCGGGCAGACCATCGTGGTCGACGGCGGCGCAACAATGCATTAGGCTGGTCGCTGCTGGCAAGTGCAAGCAATTGCCCTGTAATCAGGGAGAAGTTTATGCTTAAGCGCTTGTCGCCTCCCTTCCAACTTTTTTCGATCCGAGTTCTAACTTATGGTGTCACTTTGGCTCAGGGAAGGGCGCTGAAACTAGGGAACTCGCGGCTCTTTTTGGGTCTCATCCAAGAGCTGTCCGGCGGAATGGAGAAAGGTTGCTGAGGGCTCAAGCCTTTGAAATATGACTAGAATGTCAGGGTTTACCTACGCCGCAAAGGGCTTCTGTTTTTATTCGTCAGCTTTTTCAATGGAACCCTGGACCTCCTTCCTTCGTGCTGCTTATGAAAGACCAACGTCCATGCATTACTCAGGCCTAGTCTCATAACGTATTGTGGAATCAAAAATTTTGCTTTTTTTCTTGACATAATAGCCTAATTTCTATTATTCATAATGTCTGATAATACTATCTTCCTTCGGGGTATCAACAATGATGGCCTCGTAAAAAGTCTGAAAGTGCTCATTTCTGTCATTCCTGCAAAAGCAGGAATTCAGTAATTTCAAAGGCTTCTGGATGCCGGATCAAGTCCGGCATGACGGTTTTGGGAGTTTTTAGGAGTTCGTCAACAATGGAACAAGCAAAAAAGCTCTTTAGGCCCATTGATAACAAGAGAGCGTTTGAATCCGTCTCATGGGAAATCAAGAAATTGATTCTGAGTGGCGCGTTAAAGCCTGGTGACAGACTTCCTTCAGAGGCTGAGATTGCCAGTCAATTCAAGGTTGGTCGTCAAACAGTAAGAGAGGCCCTCCGCATCCTTGAACTTTCAGGATTCATATCTATTCAGAAGGGGTACGGTGGCGGACCTGTGGTAAAGAATACGGTTATCAACCAGATCGCCAATCTCCTTTTAGATATATTTCAAATGGGGGATATATCTCTGGAACAGATAACAAGTGCTAGGGTGGTCATAGAAAAGGCTATATTGGATGCTGTGATAGAGAATACAGATGAATCGGACTTGAAAAAGCTAAGAGAAAACATAGCCGGAGCATGGGAAAGAGCCGAAAATGGGCTGCTGTGCCTAGAAGAGAATCTGGAGTTTCACAGGCTCCTTGCCAAGGCATCCAGAAATCCGGTTTTTGTAATCTTCGTTGAAGCTATAGTGGCTCTTCTCCGAGATTTTCACACACTTCAGCTCCCAGATGAGGGTACGTGCGGGAGAGCCATTAAGAGTCATGAAGAAATCCTGGATTCGATTATTAGAAAAGATCGCAAAAAAGCCATGGATCTTATTGAGAGGCATTTCAATGAGGTAAGGAATAGACTTCAATCCCTTGTAGCCAAAGGTGAGATGAGGAGCGGCAAGTTAGTAGCTGGCAATTGATTTTTGTATGGTGTTTTGACAAAGGCAAGGAGAGTATAAAGGAGAAGCCGGAGCTTGGAAGGTTCCCCGACATATGAAAGCCTTTTGAATGACAGGGCCGGATCCTCTGGGAGAAAAGTAAAGGGGATGGCTCGTAGAGGAGTAATCAAATGGGGGAGAAGGTGATAGAGACGCAGGTGGTCGTGATAGGTGGGGGCATCACAGGGACCGCCATTGCACGGGAGCTATCAAAATATAAGATTGACATATCTTTGCTTGAAAGGGAGGGAGGTTGCGGATTCGGGGTGACAAAGGCGTGCCAGGGTTTGCTCCACGGCGGCATTGCCCACCTGACCTCCCGCACCGTGAAGTATCATGGTGATGTGCCTTTCAGAGATCATCTCCTGAGGCCTTTTGGACTCAAAGAGAGGCTACAAAACATTGGCAGGGATGAGTACTTCTCCCTTGCCCATGTGCTTGGTGAGGAAATTGCTCAGCCAGGCAGGCTTGTGCTTGCAGAGAACAGAGAGGACATGGAGCTCGTTGAGCTCATTAAGCAGGTAGCTGAGGAGCTGGATATTGGGGGCATCAGTCTACTTGACAGGAAGGGTGTTGAGGAGCTGGAGCCTGATGTGCATCCAAAATACATTGGTGGGCTTTTTGATAGTAATGAAGCGGTCCTTCTTCCCATGTCATGGGCGATCGCTTTTGCTGAGAACGCGAAACAGAATGGCGCTCACATTTATAAGGACACTGAGGTAAAAGATATTGAAGAGAAAAAAGAGTACTATGTCGTCAAGACCAATAACGGCTCCTTCAAGGCACAGCACGTGGTCAATGCGGCAGGACTCTACGCCGATGAAATTGCAGGAATGGTGGGAACAGCGGACTTCGAGGTCAGCGGCTGGAAGGCGCAAATGCTGGTTATGGAGAATCGAGACGCAATCCATCATATACTCTGCGCAAGACCCAGGCCGCAGCGAGGAAGGATGCTCATACCTACCACCCACGACAGCATTATCGTAGCCCATACCTTCGATCCCATGACTCACAAGGAAGACACGAGTACGACCGAGGAAGGGCTTGCCAGGTTGATATCCTGGCCACAGGAGTTTATCCCTTCCATCTCAAAAAAGCATGTCATATCAAGCTTTGCAGGTTTTCTTACGTTCAATACAAGGGATCCGAACGATCATCTCCTGGAAGCCCCAAAGAGGGGATTTGTCAACGCGGTTGTGAGTGCGCCGGGGATGGGGCCTGCCCCTGCAATAGCCCGCGAAGTCGTGCGGATGTTGGCAGACCAGGGCTTGGAATTGGTTACGCGGAGCGATTTCAATCCTTTTCGATACAAGCCCAGGAGATTCATAGAACTGTCGGAATGGGAGAGGAGTCAAAAGCTCCGAGCAGAACCTAGGTACGGGCACCTGGTATGCAGATGCATGAAGGTCTCTGAGCAAGAGGTCAGAGATGCGGTCAGGGCAGGCGCCAGAACCTTTGACGAAGTCAAATTCCGAACCCTGGCAGGTTTCGGCAGATGCCAGGGGGGCTTTTGCACTTCCAGGGTTCTGCGAATCATGTCGGAAGAGCTGGGCATATCCCCCCTGGAAGTGACGAAGAAAGGCGGTGACTCTTACATCCTTGCAGGAGAGCCCAAGGGATACCCGGAGGCGAGAAGAGGGAGGTAGAGGAATGAAGGTACACGAGGTTGACCTGGCGATTATTGGCGCCGGTCCTGCCGGAATGGCTGCAGCCATCAGTGCCTGGGAATCAGGGATGGAGGATATCATGCTGCTTGAACGGGCGGAGTATCCGGGGGGGCTTTTGCACCAGTGTATCCACAATGGGTTTGGGCTGCATTACTTTGAGGAAGACCTCACCGGACCGGAATACGCGGAAAGATTCATTGACAGGCTCGCCTCATCCAATATCAAGCTTTGTTTGAACACCATGGTGACGAATTTCTACCCTGACCGCAGCATGATTGCGATCAACCCGCAGTGGGGTGAATTCAAGGTGGTTCCCAAAACAGTTGTTCTTGCCATGGGATGTAGAGAAAAAACCAGGTTCGCTATTGGTATTCCTGGGAGCAGACCGGCAGGGATATTTACGGCGGGTCTTGCGCAAAAATTGGTCAATGTGGATGGATACATGCCGGGAAAAGAGATTGTTGTCCTGGGTTCAGGAGACATCGGTATGATCATGGCCAGGCGCCTCACCCTGGAGGGGGCGGAAGTAAAGGCGGTGGTGGAAATCATGCCCCGTGTAGGTGGGCTCATTCGGAACGAAGTCCAATGTCTCCATAATTTTGATATTCCCCTTCTTCTCCAGCACACCATAACGGAGATCTACGGGAATTACAGGGTTGAGGGGGTCAAGATAGCGCAAGTTGACGGTCAAGGGAACCCCGTGAAGGAGACTGAACGCAGGGTTGACTGTGATTGCCTGCTGCTCTCCGTGGGGCTTATTCCGGAGAACGAATTATCCGTGGAGGCGGGGATTGAGCTGGACCAGGATATAGGCGGCCCTGTTGTGGACGAATTCCTACAGACGAGCCTGGATGGTGTTTTTGCAGCAGGAAATGTGGTTCAAGTGTGGGATCTTGTGGACAATGTGACCCTGGACGGGGAGAAGACAGGGAGAAATGCAGCGAGATATGTGGGTGGGGAACTCAAGAGGGAGCCGAAAGAAATCAAGGTGATCCCGGGAGATAATATAGCGACTGCTACGCCTCACAAAATAGTTGGGAGCGAACCTGCGGAGGTTGCATTAAGGGTGCGAGAGACGATTGAGAGGGCAGAGGTGAGAGTGGGTGATTTTCGGAAGAAATTTCGGGTGGTGAGTCCCACGGAAGTGATAAAAGTCATCCTGGAGCCGAAGTACCTCAACTCTTTTCGGGAAAAGGGTGAGATCAAGGTTTCATGCCACCAGAGGCGTAAGGAGGACAAGGAGGAAGGCCATGATTAAGAAAGTCATCTGCATCATGTGCCCCCTGGGGTGTAATCTAAGGGCGGAAGTCAAAGGGCAGGGAATAACAGATGTGGAGGGCAATAAGTGTAAAAAAGGCATTGAGCATGCAAAGAACGAGATCTTCTCTCCTGGACGTATCCTGACTACCACAGTCCGGACCAACCTGGGGGAAATTCGCTTGTTGCCGGTTCGTTCTAGCAAAGAAATCCCAAAGGATAAGCTCATGGCCTGTATGGTCGAGATTTCTAAACATCAGGTAAGCGGCCCCGTAAGAATAGGAGAGGTAGTCATCAGTAACATACTGGGTCTTGGGGTGGATATGGTGGCGTGCCGGAGTGTCCCTTATCCTTTGTCCGGTATTGTTTCCTAGGCGTAGAGAAGATAGAGGAAAGAGAGATATCTTTCATCACCCACTTCCGGCGAGGTAAATCAAAAAGGTCATGGGGGTCATTCCCGGTTTTAGGCACGTTGCAAAGCGTTGCAACGCAATGTAATCAAGAGAACTAAATCGGTGCTAATCCACCGGCTATGCCGGTGAGAATTGAAAAGGTTATACCGTTTCAGGCCTTTGAGAAAAAACAATTTCGAAATTCGAAAATAGAAACCACGAAACAAAT
>JAFDIC010000286.1 GCA_019308525.1 Deltaproteobacteria bacterium | reverse complement strand
GATATTGACCCCGGGGAAGTCTTGATCATCGACAAGTACGGACTAAAGAGCATCAGGTTGGAAAGGGAACACAGAAGGGCCCAATGTATTTTCGAGCTCATCTATTTTGCCAGGCCGGACAGTAACGTGTTCAATCAGAACGTATATCTTTTCCGCAAAAGACAGGGGGAGCTTCTGGCAGAGGAGTTTCCTGTTGAAGCCGATCTGCTCATGCCCTTTCCTGATTCAGGGAACTATGCAGCCCTGGGTTATGCCCAGGCCTCGGGTATTCCCTTTGAAATGGGCGTCATCAGGAATCACTACGTGGGCAGGACATTTATTCAGCCGTCCCAGAGCATGAGGGATTTCGGTGTCAGGGTGAAACTGAACCCTGTCAAGGAGTTATTGAAACACAAGCGGGTACTGATCATAGAGGATTCCATCATTCGCGGGACCACGGCTCGGACAAGGATAAAGAGTCTCAGGGAAATCGGTGCAAGGGAGGTCCACATGCTTGTAAGTTGCCCGCCCCACAGGTTTCCCTGCTATTATGGCATTGACTTCTCGACCAGGGGGGAGCTTATTGCAGCCAGCAATTCGATAGAGGAGATAAGGAAGTTCATAGGTCTTGACAGCCTGGGCTATCTGCACATTGATAACCTGGTTAAAGCTACCTCTATTCCCAGGGGAGAGCTCTGCCTCGCGTGCTTTGACGGCCATTACCCGGTTTCCATCGATGAATCCTTCGGCAAATTCTGTTTGGAGCAATAAAAGATTTCATCGTGCAGAGGTTCATCCCCTTCGAGTATGACCTCTGTATCAAGCAGGGTCGCGCAAAAAGGGCAGTAAAATTCATGCAGGAAAAAGGCGTTGTTCTTCGCCCTCAAGGGACCTGCTTTGGTGATTGATAATTTCCTGCTGGGAACCCCGGATTTCCATTGTATGGCGGCGTTGCAAATGATCTTGCCGCACCACTTACACTGGATTGAACGGTTGCCGTCTGAATCAACAAGCTGTAGATATTCGCTGATTTGATGATTTGTTTCCTGAATGCCCACGGCCCGGGTATGGATTCTGTCATTCCGCCCGCCGAGACGCTCTTTTCGTATGGTTTCACGGCGTTTCTTGGTATCCTCAATCTGAACCTGCCCTGTATTCGCAGCGAGTATGACCCCATAAATCTCTTCAGCGCACTCCGAAGAAACAAAACCGCCCTCAACATCACGGCGCACAAGTTCTGGGTTTCTGTCAATTGGGTCGCCGTAGCCACCGCCTCCCATGAAGCGGATATAGAGCATATCACCATCCTCGAGGTCGAAAACACCCCATTGCACATGTTCGATCCGTTTCCCTGAAGAAGAGTCAAGGTTAGTGGGTAGTTTATCCTGTTTCAGTTCGACGCTGTTTCTGAAGATGATATAGTCTACATTACAGCCTGGATAGCCTCCAAATACCCCGGTGCTTTGAGGTGCATTGACACCTTTACCGTAAAGCACGGTACCCAGGGATTGATCAATACTCCCGTAAGGGGTAATGGCATACTCATGACAAACACCCCCTCTATATTTCCCGGGGCCGCCCGAATCCTTGACCAAACGGCGGTAAACATAGATCAGGGGCAGCATCTCTTCGTGCGTTTCCGCATTGCCCCACCTGGAAACTACGTTGGGAATCTCTCCTCCGATATCCACTCCATCCTTGAAGGCACGAGCACCGGCCGCTCCTCCAAAGGTATCCGTTAGTGGTGAAACAAAGTAGTTTCCAGACCCATCCCTTCCATGGGTCGTTATGTGCGCATGGCTTCCGTGCCAGACGGCGGTCACACGGTCCCGATATTTTCGGCTCGCACCGAACATCTTGGAAAGGCAGGTCGTGGATAGATTATTAATGATCTGAATGGCACTTATGGTTGCTATAGTCAAAGGGGCCGGTCGTTTGGCGTTAACAATGCTTCCTTCAGGTGCGATGATCTTGATGGGATCGGTTATCCCTTCGTTCCAGGTGATATCATGGGCGAGCAGAGGAAAAATTGGGGCGAACATAGCCCCCCAGGAAGCCCAGTAGGAGCAATTAATGCCGACCGGGGCCTGTTCGCTACTTCCGGTAAAATCATAAGTAAGCGTATCATCCTTCTTTGTCATGGACAATTTGATGGTGTAGGTCTTTCCAGGATGATCGATGTATTGGCGCGCCCGCCAGGTGCCGTCAGGAAGTTCTCGCAGTCGCTGCCTGATGAGGTTCTCTGATTGATCTATAAGCTGGCTACCAACCTGATCGACTGTTCCCTTGCCGTATTCATCCAGGAGCTCGTGCATACGCCTGGTGGCAACATTGTTGGCTGCGATTTGTGACTTTAGGTCTAGAGCTACCATGCCAGGGTCACGGACCATGTTAAGGATGGTATCGATTACGTCCTTTCGAATCTTACCGCGTTCCATGATTTTGAGCCCCCGGGACACGAATCCCTCGTGAAAACTCGTCTCGGCCCTCGGGCAAAATCCCCCTGGGTCGATGGCGCCGATATCTGTGACATGCACAAAATTCGCTACAAACGAAACAAGTTCCCCTTCATAGTAAATGGGTGAAATCAAATAGACGTCCGGAGGGTGCAAGGCCGCTGTATAGGAGTCATTCAAAAGGAAGATATCTCCTTCGAACATTCCAGGATCTTCAGAGTACTCTTTGATGATGTGCTTGACAGCCTGGGCAGCACTGGTGAGGTGGTGCAGAAATCCAACTCCGCCAACCAGTAATCCCCCGTTTGACCGGTAAAGGGAAACCATCATGTCGTGCCCCTCGTTGGTGATAGGAGAACCCGAAACATTCTCTAATGCAATAATCGCCTCGTCAACAATCTGAAACAGCCTGTGTCGGATGATCTCGAAGGTCACAGGGTCAATTGATATATCAGTATTCTTCATCTCTACCACCTCGTTCTTATTGCTTGTAGCTCAAAATGATATTCTTGAATTCATCGCAGCGGGCCTTGTGATCCGGGAAAACAACAACCGTAGTGATCGGCGTGAGGATAACGGCCGGTCCTTCGATTATGTTTCCGGAAACGAGTTTTTGAAAATCAAAGACGTTGGCTTCAAGAGAGTCATTACCGTTTCTAAAATAAACCTCCTTTGTCCCCAGGTACGCCTTTTCTGGATCCTCGCCGGATGGGGCATAGCGATAGGGAACAGGTTTCTTCAAGTAACCTATTGCCCTGAGCCTCAAGCAAACAATGACCATCCCTGCTTCTCTATAGGCCGATCCTTGGCCGTATTTGCCTTCGTAGAGTTCTTCAAAACGGTCACAGACAGCATCCAGATCTCTTGTTCCAAGTTCGCCCTCTTTCTCTATTGGTGTGGTTACCACGTGAACCTGTCTGCCATAAAGCATATCCACAGCCCGTTGTATTCGAATATCGCCTTGAGCAAATCCTTCACTCCTTAATTGAGCAACAGCACGTTTTTCCAGATCCTGGAAAATTGAGTTTATCTGGGATGGATCCGCGGGGACAGGAAAACTTCTTGAATACTGGTACTCGTGGACCACGTCCGAGGAGACCAGCCCAAAAGCCCCATGAACGGACGCCGTGTTCGGAATAACTATTTGTTCGGCGGAAAGCATCTCACCCCACATTCCCGCATGCATTCCTGCCGTGCCTCCGAAGGCAAGCAGGCCGTATTTTCTTGGATCCAGCCCTCGTTGAACGGTTGTCTTGTGAATAAGGTCATAGATCATGTTATTTGTGATATCGTAAATTGAGGCAGCCGCCTCAATGACGTCCATTTTCAAGGGATCGGCTATCTGGCGTTCAAAGACTTTGACCGCCTTATCTCGATTCAAGGTCTTACGGCCACCAAGAAAAAATCTCGGGTCAAGATACCCGAGGATCAGGTCAACATCGGTTATGGTAGGTTTTTCACCTGCAATATCATAACAGACCGGACCGGGATAAGAGCCTGCGCTCATTGGACCCACCTTCGGAATACCCAGCCGCGGATCAATCCAGATTATACTTCCACCTGCAACGCCCAGGGAAACCACATCCATTTTCGGCAGCAGGTAGTGGTATCTCAAGACATTGGGCTCTCTTTGGTAATCAATGATCCCCTTCCTGACCACTCCCATTTCAGGAGGTCGTCGCGACGGCCTTCGAAGCGAAAATATCCCTCCTCATCCCTTGAGAACAGGTCGTCGGTGTAAACCCATTCGCCCCTGAAGGTATGCTGTGTCTGTTCTCTCAAATGGTAGTATTCCTTGCCTGAGCTTCCACCCCTGGCAGCCAGCACACCGATTTGGCCGGGGGGAAGCTCTTTGCCTTCTCCATCAATGATCTTTGCATCGTAGCCGGGGACCACCTTTCCGAGTGTTCCTGGTTTGATGTCGTCCTGGCGGTTTGATATGTATATGTAATACATCTCAGCGCTGCCGATACCGTCCAATACTTCACAGCCTGTCTTCATTTTCCATTCATCATATAGTTGCTTTGAAAGAGCTTCACCGGCGGAAGTGCACAGGCGTACTGAGCTGAAATCAGGCAGTTTGTCCGCAGGTGCTTCCAGTATCTGCCGCATGGCCGTGGGGACCAGCACAAGGATCGTCGGCCTGTGCTTGTTGATGAGCCGAAAGAATACCTCGCTGCTGAAACGCTCTGGATACAAAATAGCTGCCCCACCGCTTCCAAAAGGAAAGACTATGGTACCATCCCTGCCATAACCGAAAAACATTTTGGGCACTGATAAGACTATGTCGTCCTGCCGGTAGTCTATTATCTTATTATAGGATTCATAGGCAAATACAGTGTTCCCGTGGCGGTGGGGGACGGCTTTACGAACTCCGGTCGTTCCTCCCGAGAACTTCCACAGGGCAATGTGATCTTTTGATGTCGGTTCAGGTTCCAGCACACCAGAGGCGGCACTTGTCAAATTCTCAAAATCGAATTCGTTTTCTTGGAGATCGGATCGGCCTATTACTAGAAAATAGTCAGGCGACCTTACTTGCGCGGATGCTTCCCGCAATGCATGGATTGCCAGTTCGTCCGCTATCACGACCTTGGGTCGGATGAGGTTTAGTTCGGCAGCATAGTCCTTTGGTTTCAAGAAGGTATAGGCATAGGTCGCAACCGAACCGATTTTGACGATCCCGTAAAAGTTGGCCATGAACTCGGGTGAGTCTTTAAGTACTATCAAGACGCGATTCTCAGGCTCAACATCAAGGGACTTGAGAACATTTCCGACACGATTCGTCAAGTCAACCATGTGAGCGTAGGTGTAAGCCTCGTTTTTGTAGTACACTGCGATATGATCGCTGCGGCCTTGAAGAAGGTTCTGTTCCAGGAAATATGTGGTAATATTGAGCACGGAGAACCTTTCTCTTTCAATTCGTTTGCTCTTTAGTGATAGGCAGACGACACCGTGCCGTTGCCGGTTGTGAGGTAAGCCTATTCCATGTGTGGCATTTCCATAAGGGAGCGATTCGCTATCCGACGACCGGGTTTTCTA
>JAFDIC010000285.1 GCA_019308525.1 Deltaproteobacteria bacterium | reverse complement strand
CAATAACGCTCTTTCTGCCCCAAAAAACGAACAATAACCCCAATTCAGGGGTCAATTCACAGATATTCTATCTCATATCAATCAGTTACCGAGGCGACCTCAAAAGACTCAAAGACTCCAAAGCCACCAGATAGATATCCTCACCACTTAGTAGGCATGTTAACGATCTTCCATTTCCCAGAATCATATCTTAAGTTGAATTCAACTCAGCAAAGGTTATTTCCGCAGCTACAACGGCCTCCCCTCCCCTGATGTCAACAGATAGCGTGTTCCCGTCCATCCACTCGAACGACCGATACGTCAGGATGAGCTTAATTCCAGTGCCTCCCCCTTGAGACACTCAAAATGATAGAATTCTCTTTCTTCTTAGTCTCCAGTGTTCTCGTGCACAAAGAGGAAAACGGCCTTGGAGCTCTTTATTATCAGGTTTCCGTATTCATTCTAACACGGAAACCTGGTCCTCAGGGCCAGGTCAGAGATCATTGGCTCTGCCTTAAGAAATGAAAAGGATCTAAATCCGAAGCACGAAATCCGAAACAATACTTAATGACCAAAATTCAAATGATCCAAACAATAGGCGTAGCGATTAAGATTCTGTTTTTGTCATTAGGACATTTGATATTTGATTTTGTTTCGAATTTCGAGATTCGGATTTCGGATTTTGCCAACGCGAGAACAACAAATCATGCCCTCCGGGCTTAGACCAAAACCGGGCCCTTTGGTCCCGGATTTTTAGTGTTTCGCGATGATTTTGTAGCTGTTTGTCGATTGTGTAGGCCTGACCCCCATCTCTGCCTATTTTCTATGGTCTGAATCGTTTGATCTGGATGCCTTTGATTGGAGCGTAATGCTTCGCGTTTGCGGTCAGAAGTATTGCACCCAGGATCAGGGCCGTAGCGGCGATCATCGCATCTGCCATTCTGAGATTGTGACTAAGTGCATACTCTTCCATGTAGTTCAGGGCCTTTTGAGAGATTTCTTCACTTATATGGACCATCCGTATCCGCCTTTGGTTCAGGAAATGCCTGAGCGATCTCAGTTCCCCCTTGTTCCGAATACCCTGAAGCAGTTCCATGTAATTGACCGAAGAAATATAGAAAGCCTCTGCCTTATCAATAACCTCTTTGGCCTTTTCATTGCCGCGCATGTACCAAATAAGAACATCCGTATCAACGAGAACCAAAACGCCCTCCCCTTACCTTGTCAACGTATGCATCTACGTCGAACACCTCCTCATTCTCACGCCAGATGCCGAATAGAAAGTTTTCCTCTTTCTCGTAACTCTTGGGGGCCCTCTTTGATACGGGAATGATTCTGCCCTTTTCCTTGCCCCTGTATGTGAGGAGTACCTCCTCTCCCCGCTCCAGGGCCGCAATAATCTCCCTTGTCTTGTATCTGAGGTCTTTAGCCGACGCTTTCATGTCTTACCCACCCTGGATAAAGTATATATGTCGTAGTATACACTTTAGCCTCCCACAGTCAATCAACTTTTTTCCTTTTCCCAGCTTCAACGCTCACCCCGGCCTGCTGCCGATCCTTGATCCCCTTCCATCCCTACACCCATTTGGCCCTGGGCCGTCCGCACCCCTCTTTGCACACATGGCGTCAAACAACCGATGGGCGCTGTCCTTGATTTTGGCCTTTAGGTCCAGCACATACGCAGGCCGGATTCCGTTCTGCCACCCGGGGTAGCCTCCCTCCCAAACATAGGTGAGTAGCTCCTGGAACTGGCGGCGGCTGAAGCGATAGTCCCCCAACGCGATGTCTTCGCCACCCGGTGGCACCTTGACCTCGATACCAATCGGACGCGCGTACTTTCGGATGATCTGCATCACCTTGGCCTGGGTGCGCCAGCCTTCCGGGTTCTGTTTGAAGTCCTGCGGGTCTCTCGGAAAAGGGAAAAGCCGATACAGTTCGCCGATGAAGCCGGTGAAACGAATCCCGTGGATGGCCCCCATCAGGTCGCCGATCTCTTCGCTCGATTCAATGAACTGAACTTCCCATTGACCCTTGTAATGCTCCGTGGCCGGTGCGGTGGCGATCTCGCCCACATAGCGGCAGAAATCAGAGGCAAACAGGAAATAGCGGTCCAACAGCAACATGTCTGACTTTATATTGAAAAAGCCGAAGGCAATGGTTCCGTGGCTCAGCGATTCAAAGGCAAGGGGCATGGAGGTTTGTCCTTTGGTCTCAACTCTCTCTTTATGAAACCACCCGCAGTCTTACGCCTTCGCGGTGGGGACTCCGAGGTGCTTTGCCGCCTTTTGTGCCGCCAGCACACCGGACCATACGCACGGCATGATTCCACCGCCTATGGTGCCTGCACCGGCCAGGAAGAGCCCTTCGATACCCGAAGTGAGACTGCTGAATCGCCCCGGGCCCACCTGGTCGGGACTCTGCTCCGGCCCGTAGCATCCACCGCGCACGGCATTCACCCAGTATTCACTGGTAAGGGGAGTTGCATATTCCACACACTCCATGTGTCCTGAAAGGCCGGGGATGTATCGCTCTGCCGCCTTCACGAAGCCTTCTCCCAGTCTTTCTTTGAATGCCTTGTATTCCTCGCCCCGCTTCATGGGGACAAGACCGGCCCATTTTTCAAAGCTCTCGTATTTCACAAAGGTGGCAATCTGGACGGTGTGGCGGCCCTGGGGGGCGTGACCTCCCTCGGGGTCCTTCACGGACGGGCTGGTCAAGAAGTAGAAAGGCACACTCTCATGAAACGCGGATGCATCGGCCATGTCGTAGATCCTGTTGATATCAAAGTGATCGGAGTGATGGATATTGGCATCCGTTATGCCCATGGAGGGGAGATCCAGGTCCGTGCCTACAAAGGCCTGCAAGGCCCCCAGTGAGGGTCTCAAGCGCTTCACCTTCTTCATTATCTTGGAAGGAACAGTCCCTGGGTCAGTCAGTTCTCCCAGCGTGATCACCGGGTCCACATCGCTTATGACGACCCGGGTCGTATACTCCTCGCCGGATCCCGTCTCAATACGGAATTCTTTCGCCCTCTTCTCTATCCTCACAACCCGGCAGCGGTTTTTCATCTCCACCCCACCTTCCCTGAGGGCATTTAAGAAGGCATCCCTAAAGGACGCGCCTCCACCCAGAGGGTAGTAAGCCCCCTGGAGGAAGTGATTCCACACAAACAGGGCGATGACGATCGAGGCCCTCGCCGGAGGCAGCGCATAGGTGGCCCAATGAGCGCTCAGCACGGCCTGAAGGCGCCTGTCGGAGGTTACCTCGTCCAGCAGCCTCTGGTAAGGGACGCGGGAGTACTTCATCATTACCGGGTGCCTCAGCAGAAAGCCGAGCATGCTGAAGATTCCCTTTCCCATCTTTACCGAGGCATCCGTCGCTTCAACGATCTTATCCAGGACTTGGAAGAATCTATTTATGCCGCGCTCCTCCTTTGGGAAATCCCTCAGAAGCCTCTCCTTGAAACGCTCTTTCCCCTTGCAAAGCTGAAACTCGTAATCAGGGAAGACATAGCGGTCAAACCTATCCGGGGCCAGCTCCACAAAGCTCACCCTATCGCCAATTCCCAGTTCGTCCAGCAGGCCCCGGAAACGGGCTCCCTCGCCGAGTTCCCCGAGGTAGTGCAGCCCCGGGTCAAACATGTAGGATCTTCTGCGAAACGGGTTCAGATACCCCCCGAAAGATGGCATCGCCTCCAGCAGCAAAACCGAAATCCCGCGCCGGCAGAGGCCCAAGGCCGCTGAAAGCCCCCCGGCCCCGCTCCCTACAACGATTGCCTGGTAATCAGCCATATCCCCCCTCCTTTCCCGCATCCAGTATGGCGGGCCGTTTCCGGTAACATTGCTTGTAAACCAGTGGGACCTACCCTCTCCGGCCTATTGGACATCAATTCCCGCTTCCGAAGTTAATCATATATTTATGGACGTCCCATTCCCTGAAGTACACCTAGCCCGGTATCTCTCTGCCACGGGTTGGCCCCCGGCTCCATCCTTTGTGATTTCTTTGTAAATCGGAAATTTCTTAAACAAAGCGCCTTCCCATTCCTCCTTTGAGGCGAACAAAGGGCTGAAGATCACATCATATTCCATTCCGATTTCGAATAGAGCCTCTATGACCGCCTTTTCCTCTTTCCAGTGGAGAGGACGGGCAGTAATCAAAAGCAGGTCTATGTCCGAATGCTCATCATAATCGCCCCGCGCCTTAGACCCAAACAACACAATTTTGTCCACGGGAAATTCTTCCTTTAGTCTCTTTATGGCGGCCTCAATGCCCTCACGTTCATTCTTCCTCAAGACACTTCTTTTCAGAGTTTTCATGCTCAGTCCTCGCTCAGACTTATCGCGACCGCATGTTCACAGAAAGGTAGATCTGTGTTTTCATGCATATCATTCCCTATCGGTAGAGGTGGAAGGTCGGATATGACCTTCGCGGCCCGAAAGGGCCTTTTCTTTTAGTCAAGCCCATGTGCTATTGCATAGGACTTGTTGGTTTTCCATTTTTCTTCCACCCGGTCCGACCGGTGGTCCATGGCCTGACAACCCCAACCATAGTCCCGCCCTAACGCCTCCTGGGCCTTTTTTCACCTCCTTCTGCCACGATGGTATCAGCTCCCAAAGCGGCGCTATGTCTAAAAGTATACCATCATCTATGTTGGGCGCATAGCTCCCCTCTTCAATAATCTAGTTCAAGCGCTTCAAGAACTCCCAAACATCACCCAGGGATATCCACAAGCCTCCTGTCCTCCCTAGGGGAGAACCGCCCCTCTTTAACTTCAGATCATTGATCTGGCTCTCGAGAAGGTTGATCTTGGGCTCCAACGTATTCGGTTCGAATCAGGAACAGGGAGTCCCCCCTCCTCAGCCTCCTCCCCAATGCCTCTCATCTTGGCTTCAGCAACAATACCTCCATTCTCCAGTATTTTCATCTGACGCAGCGTTTCCTCAGCTTATTGTAGCCCGCCTTCAATCTCGCTGATAAACTTCGCTTTCATCCCCTGGTACCATTCCTGACTTACTCAGGTTCAGGGCCACCCCTGGCGTAATTGTAATGCTTCCCCAGAAACGAAGAACCGTGCTTCTGCCGCACTAACGCACTGCGCCATAGGTGCCCACCCAAAGTTATTTGAATATTTGAGGTCGTCCCCAACTCCCCAGTCTCTCTATAAACAGATAATGGAACCTCAACTTGCCCGTAAAGTTCTTTTAATAAGTACAAGATGTTGAGTTTTGAGAAGACCATAAGAGGTCCCGCGTTTGAAACAGCGCTTATTGCCATTCCGAAAGTTCCTCTTCAACCGTTTGCTCAGAAAACTCCGGATCGATGTTGCGATGCCGTGCTTCTCGTATAAGATCCTGTTTCTCAATTCCCATCTGTTCCGCCACATACCCCAGTGAGCCAAGGCCTTCCTTGTATAATTGGATTGCCCGATCGACCCTGTATTGATAGATGCCCAAACGGACAATCTGTTTCAAGGTTATCTCTTCTTCCGGGATTCCCTT
>JAFDIC010000284.1 GCA_019308525.1 Deltaproteobacteria bacterium | reverse complement strand
GGCACATGATCAGCGCTGTACCCTATTTCATGATATTGCTTGAAATGATCATTGCGGCCTTGAACCAGAATCAGGTCAAGATAGAAACCGCCAAGGCTTCGAGTTTTGTTGAGAGGGAACTGGTAGCCTGGTTTCACCGGTTAATATTCGACCGGTCGGAGAGGTTCTATGAAAAGAATATTCAGAACCCGAGGATAGCCCTTGGCAACGTCACATCGGACGGAACGATTGCCAATTTGACCGCCCTGGCCGTGGCGAGGGAAAAGGCGTTCCCACCCGACGGGCGGTTTCCAGGGGTAAGGGCGGCGGGCATGAAGTCCGCCTTGAGTCACTACAAATATGACAAGGGCGTGATATTAGTTTCCACGAGGGGACATTACTCCATAAGAAAGGCGGCAAATCTTCTGGGGATGGGCGAGGAGAACGTCATAAACGTTCCAGTCGACCGTTTCAACAGAATTGACATCAAGAAGCTGAGCAGGAAGATCGAGTCCTTGGAAGCCCGTAGGGGAAAGACGAAGGTCATAGCCATAGTTGGGATAGCGGGTACCACGGAAACAGGGAACGTGGACAATCTCCAGAAGCTGGGGGAGATCTCCCGCAGGATAGGTTCCCATTTTCACGTGGACGCATGCTGGGGTGGTTCGGCAATGCTGGTAGAGGAGTACAGGCCCATGTTTGAAGGGATAGAAGAGGCGGATTCCGTCTCCATCGATGCCCACAAGCTCCTTTACTGTCCCATGTCCATGGGTCTGGTGCTGTTCCGAAACGAGAGGGACCTCAACTACCTGAAGCATGCCTCAAATTATATCATTCGTCGCAATTCGGTGGATACAGGGAGGTTTACCATAGAGGGCTCCCGCCCCTTTGCCTGTTTGAAGCCCTGGGCCGCGTTGAAGATAATGGGCAGGGACGGATACAGGCTCCTTTTCAAGAGCGCAAGGGCAAACACGGATTCCCTTAAGGAGATAATTGACGGGTGCGGTAACTTCGAGACGCTCAACATACCCGAACTGTTTATCATCAATTATCGTTTTATACCGGCGGAGGTCAAACTTCAGCTCACAGCATGGCAGCAGGAGAAAAACAGGGCGAGGAGCAGAAAAGAAAGGCAGGCGATTGAAAGGAGGGTGCGAAAGATAAATCGGCTCATAAATGCCCTGAACGTGAAACTGCACAAGGCACTTCGGATGGACGACACCACCTTTGTTTCGAGGACGACACTTGAATCTACCAAGTACCGTCCCCAGAACATCGTGGTATTGAGGGCCGTACTATCCAACCCCCTCACGGACAGGGGAATCCTGGAGGAAATAGTGAGGATTCAGAATCGTCTGGGCATGAGATTGTGGAAGGAGTTTGAACAGGCGTACAGGAAGGCGTTGAGCAATGAAAAGGCCCGCTGAGAGACGCTCGGCAGAGTGGAGAGTGGGGACTTCCGGCTGGAATTACAGGCACTGGAAGGGGATCTTTTACCCAGAGGAGATTCCACAGGCCAAGTGGCTGGAGTACTATGCAAGACATTTCGACACTGTCGAGGTCAATGCCACTTTTTACAGGCTCCCTGCGCCAAGCACCTTTGAGAACTGGTACGCAAGGACCCCGGAGGGCTTCCTGTGGTCGGTAAAGGGGAACAAGTATATCACACACACAAGAAGACTGAGCGAGCCCGGAGAACCCATCGAGAGGCTCTATAAGGGAGTCGAATGCCTCCGGGAAAAGCTGGGCCCTATTTTGTTCCAACTTCCCCCGAGCCTGTCGTTCGACAGGTCCCTGTTTGAGTCTTTTTGCAAGGAGCTGAGACCCTCGTTCCAGCACGCCCTGGAAGTAAGACACCAGTCCTGGTTAGATGATGACGCATTCAGGGTAATGGAGAGATACAACATAGCATTCTGCATCTCTGATACGGCAGGCCGGTATCCATACCAGGAGATCGTGACCGCTGATTTCATATATGTCCGGCTGCACGGATCCAAGAAGCTGTACGCCTCCTGTTACACAGAGGAAGAGTTGAAGGAATGGGCTGACAAGATCAGGAAATGGGGCAAGAGACTTTTTATCTATTTTGATAATGATTATGAAGGCTTCGCTGTCAAGAACGCAGCAAGGCTCAAGGAGTTGCTCGGGATAGGGAACCCTCTGTGAGGTTCGCGCGCTCGGGCGGGATTCCCTGTTGAACCAGGGCCCCGGCGATAAGAGAGCTGAGGAACTGGACATCTACCCCCATTTTGTAATGGTCGTTGAGGTTGCTCAACTGGGTGTGGCAGTTCTCACAGGCGGTGGCCAAGATTTTGGCCCCCGTCTCATTGACCTGATCCACCTTGACCCTTGAGGACTTCATGCGGAAGTCTAGGGTTTCCTCGCCAAGGGCTACCAGCCCTCCGCCCCCTCCGCAACACCAATTGTACCTTTGGAATACCTGAAAATCCCTGATGAGTTCCAGGTGCCCTATTATCAGCAGGAGGAAAGCTATGTGGAAGGCCATGAGAAAGACCCACAGAACGGGCTTGTGCCTCCTTACGGTGGGCATGAGGAAGGTATCGTACAAGACCAGTGGCCATTTGGGGCGTTTTTCCGGGAATATTTCAAGGGTTGAAGGGTTTCTTGGTGCGCGCATTATCTTTACCAGCCTGAACACTGTTCCCAGGAAAAAAATCCCAAAGGCGACGTACACCATGGGGATCAGTACTAGATAGTAGACAGTTTCCAATGGCTCCTCCAGATCGTTACTATCACATGAAATGCCCCCTCAAAGGGGGGCACGTATTGGGTGGCTCTACCTGTGCGTCAAGCCTTGCGCCTTATGTAGAACTTGATCACGTCCCCTTCCTGGTCCGTTTTTACTATCTCGTTCCCACTGGTTCTGGCCCAGGCCGGGAAATCAGCCAGGGATCCCGGATCGGTGGTCAGGGCCTCAACGACCTGACCTATTTCCACTTCCTTGATTCCCTTGCTCATCTTCACCACAGGCATGGGACAGGGTAATCCTTTCAGATCCATGACCTTGTCTACTTTGATCTCTTCGCTCATTTCAATAACCTCCTTTAATTGATGCTTTTACTATATGAAAAGCTGGACCTTACTGTTTTTCGCCTCTTCGAGAAACTTAGCCACGCCGCAGAACACCAGATTCGGATAACTGATCATCTCCTCCCGTTTGAATCCCATGAGATCCATGGACATCTCGCACACATATATCTTCACGCCCAGCTCAGCCGCCATTTCCATCATTTGATCGAGGGATGCAACGTTCTTCTTTTTCATCAAGGATTTCATCATCGCAGTGCCCATACCAGCCATATTCATCTTGCTCAGCTTGACCGAGTCAAACCCTTTCGGCAGCATGGCGCCGAACATCTTGCCCATAAGATCCTTCCCTCCAACTGACCTCTTTTTGTCCCTGAGAAGAGGAGTGCCCCAGAAGGTGAAAAACATCACGACTTTCATTCCCATCGCCACTGCCCCGGTGGCAATCACGAAGGCGGCCAGGGCCTTGTCGAGCTCTCCGCTAAAAACGATCATGGAAAGCTTGTCTTCCGGCACAGCCTTACCGAGGGCTTCCAAGCGCGATTTTATGTCGTCAATCTGTTTCTGGAATTCCTCAAGTCTCGATAGGTCCTGATTGGAAGCATGCCCCACTTCCCCTTTTGTTACCACGTTCTCTTGCATAATGCACCTCCACTGGTTTCTTGAATATGTTAATAATATTAAGGAAAAACAACAACCCTCGTCCTCTTCAGACGGGAGCTGGAGTCATTCAAACAAACTGCTCCTTCACCGCCTCCATGGCGGACCTGAGTAGTTCAAGGTAAAAGAGTACGCCTTTCCTCTCATCCGGGTCCATTTGAAGCAGGATTTTCCTGTGGATGTCCCTGTGAAATGCATCGATCTCCCTGGATCTCTTTTCCCCCTCCCGCGTGAGACTTATGAGCTTGACCCTGGCGTCATCAGGGTCATCGATCCGCTTCACCAGGCCCTTTTCTATGAGACCGTCAATGATCTTGGTCACCCTGCTCTTGGCTACCTCCAACTTCTGGGCAATCCCTTTGACAGTCAAGTACCTTTCCCCGTCAAACAACATCAAGCACTTCAACTCTGAATAGGGGAGTCCGAACTTCTGGGATTCATAGAACTTCCTGTCTTCGCAACACTGGACCATTTCACTTATCAGGCCCCTGAGTCTCAAGGTCTGGTAGTTGAGGAGGTCCTCGTTGATTTTAGCCGCAACATCGTTCATAGCATTAACAAAATAGCCCTTCAAAGAGTTCCTGTCAAGCAAAAAAAACAGCAAAACGCCAATTTTCTTCAGACGTGCAAGGTAATTGATTGAATATTCAGAAGAAACTTGCTCGGATATTGTGTGGTGAGATTTTCAGGTGGATGATACATCGTTAATACTATGCAATAATTGCCTCCAGGCACCGGGGGAAGATTCCTGCCCTATCGTGGAGACGGCCTTTTGGGCAAGCATCAATTCTGATGTACGAGATCAATGACCGTCACCTCGGGAGGAACCAGGAGCCGCATGGGAGGACCCCAGGTGCCGCTACCCCTGGTCACGTACAGCAGGGAGCCCCTGCCCAGGTTTACGAGCCCGCTGTTATGGGGGTAGAAGAGCTTGGAGATTGCCTTGAAGGGCAGGAGCTGGCCGCCGTGGGTGTGACCTGAGAGCTGGAGGTCGAACCGGTCCATGGAATCAGGGTTGACCCCGGGTCTGTGCTTGAGCAGTATCCTGAATCCTCTCCTGGGGACCCGGGAGAGGATTTCTCTTTCCGACACGGGATCCCCAGCGTTTCCTGGAGCAAAGGCCGGATCATCCACGCCTATCAAGGTGATAGGGCCCCCGACAGTGACCCATTCCCCGCGAAGGACAGTAAATCCCGCCTCATTCATAAACTTCAGAGAGTGTTCCAAGCCCACGTAAAACTCGTGGTTTCCGGTGACCGCGAACCTGCCGTACCTCGGGTTAATCTCTCTGAACATGGCAGCAAGGGTGGAGACATCCGCAAGTTGTCCGTCAAGGAGGTCGCCGGTGGATACAAGGATATCAGGGTTTGCCTCCTTGACCTTATCTATGATCCTTTTCAATCTCTGCCCTTGAACAATGATTCCAACGTGTACATCGGATATCTGGACGATTCTCACTTTCCCGGGGTTCTCGGGGATCTTGGATGTCTTGATAACCAGGTGACGGGCGCGGACTCCCAGCGCTTCGAAAAAGGCATATGTGCCTGCCGCGGCGCAAAGGACGAGTATCACGAGAAAGGACTGCCTGGCCGGAAGGGCCAGGGAAGAGAGGTCCTTGGAAGTGACCCAGGAGATCAAATGGATCACGAGGTGGTACAGGTCCAGGACAAAACATGAAAACGCGACCAGGAACAGGAAGCCCATCCAGGTATAACCCAGGTAAGCAAGGAAGGTAGCGATCGAACCAAATTCAAACCGTGATGCTGTCCGAGTAAGGATCGGTGAGACCA
>JAFDIC010000283.1 GCA_019308525.1 Deltaproteobacteria bacterium | reverse complement strand
GAAGAGATGATCTGTCTCCATCTAAGAGGAGGTTGGAGTGTTTCAAGGAGGCTATTTCCTGGACTCTTAAGCCTGCGTTCAAACCGAGCTCTATCATGAACCAGTTTCTTATTGAGGTGAACTTACCGCTCTGTAGGCCAGTGATCCTCCCACTCTCACAAACATCTCTCAGCCTTTTCACTTCATCAAGGGTGAGACATTTGCTTTCATCGATAGTCCATGCTGAATTCCGCATTTTCCTTTTCCCGGCTACTGGTTCACTTTTCATCAGTTTTGTGAACCTACTGAAAAAAGCCATAAACCATTGAAATCAAATAGGTTTTTAAATCTTCAGTGGGGCCCCGACGAGGAATGATCGAAATTTCAGCTATTGTTTATGGGGATGATATTAAGAACGTATGGGAATAGGCGGTGGGGGGAAGGGTGGAGACTTGAAGAGACTCCTAAAGGAAGAATTGGTCAAATTGGAGAGGTGTTACTGACGGCAGATCTCTACGTTGGAAGGGTCTGCAAATTTAACTAAATCAAGTTCATTTTTCTGATGAAAAGTGAACTCTAGCTAATGTTTTCTTATATAGATGGAATAATATTATTTGTCAATAAAGAATGCAGACTAGCGATTTTGGATATAACCCACCTATCAACGAATTTTCTGAGTAAGCAATTGAAAGATTCGAGATTTGCTTTTTTTGTACCAAATTTGTACCAAATTGTGCCGCGTGCATGCTAAGTATTTGATTTTATGCACGTCATGCAATTCATGCAATGAAGAGAAATAGAATCAGGCAGAAGAGAATACGTCGTGAAATTAATAGGTTACATGGATTATTTTTTGACAAGTCAACTAAATGGCATTCATGAGGTCGTGGGTTCGATCCCCATCAGCTCCACCAGGGAAATCAGGGCAGGCTGAATCCTCTTTCGCCTGCCATTCTTGTTTCCGCCCAAGTTCCGGCAACAACGCTTCATGGGAATTTCCACCCGAAAAGACTCACCTCTCCTGGGAGTTGCTCTTGAGAGCAGATTCAACATCGATGGCCCAAGCTCAAAACGTGCTCCCTTAGCCTACACCATCAATGCAGTCTCGCTGTCATACCTGGAAGAGAAGACCAGGGCCTTTCCAGAGAAGATATTGCATCTTGTGAGGACATATTCGGCCACCGACTTGCGTATTTCCTCATCCAGGGTATTGAAAGTCCTTATGAACATACCTTCATCTTCGATTTGAGAAAGGCGGGCCCAGATTTCCTCAGGACCCATATCCGGGCTTATCTCTACCACTTCCCCGCGGGTGAAATCACCAAAAGTCCTCTTGGCCTGATCGAGGGTATCTGAGAGATCCTTCTCTATTGCAAGGAATTCCTTTTCGAGGTCCGAGAGCCCCCTGCACGGCCTGGTAATGGGAAAAACGCCTTCACTCCCACCAACCCTCATTCGGATTCCAAGACAGAGTTCAGGCTCCCCTTTGTCTTTGCCTTTGGATGTCTCGATCACTTCGAATATTTTCCCCATTCTACCTCCGAAAATGTGGAAGAAGTGAAACGTTGCCTATCCCCCGCATCCCATCCTTTGGTTTACCACCCCTTGCAACCAGGACCACCAGAAAACTCTTGATATCTTCATTACTCTGGAGAAAGGGAACCCTCCCGGTCGCGCTTGAGGAACATAGGTAATCCCGCCACCATAAAGACCACCTTGTCAGCCATCTTTGCAATTTCCTGGTTCATGAATCCCGCGTGATCCCGAAATCTCCTCCCGAGGGGATGATCCGGGACAACGCCCATCCCTACCTCGTTGGACACGATCACTATGGCCTGCTTCCTCTCTGCCAGCGCCTCCAGGAAGACCTTCCCGTAATTCAGCACTTCTTTGTCTCCCTTTTCTATCATGACGTTGCTCAACCAAATGGTCGCGCAGTCTATCAGGACGCAATCATAGTCGGCGCATTTTGTTCCTATTGCCTCGGCCACTTCCAGAGGCTCCTCCAGCAGGCCCCACTCAAGGCCCCTGGATTTCTTATGGAGTCTAACCCTCTCGGCCATCTCCTCATCCTGGACCCTGGCCGTGGCAAGGAAGACGTAGGAGTGGTATCTCTCTTCCACGTACTTGAGTGCCCAGGAGCTCTTGCCGCTGCGGGCACCCCCCAGCACCAGGACCAATTCGTTGGGATTTACCTGTGGCATATGGTAGGGGCTCCACCCTCAAAACTGCGATATCTCTTGTTAGTCTTGCCAGCCGAAAGCACGGCTTCTAGCATCAACTCACAACGCCAGTTCGCTGTTCTCCTTGGCCGCTTCCACAGTCAGGGAAAGATTCTTCTGGGTGGCAGTCTCCTGGCAGGTCTCCTGGATGGCGGCAACGTCCGAATCGGTTCTGGAAGGGTCGTGATGGAACAATATCAGCTTCTTCACCCCTGCTTCATGGGCCAGCATGAGAGCGGCCTCGTAGTCTGAATGACCCCATCCCTTCCTCTGTTTGATCTCTGAAGGGAGATACTGGGCATCATGAATCAAGATATCTGCTTCCTTGCAGAACTCTACATATCCCCTGATGCTCCTCCCGCTCCACGGTTCACGCGTTAGTTCGTTGTCAGTGATAAAGACCAGGGTTCTGCCGTCTTCCCTGAACCGAAATCCATATCCGCCCTGGGGATGCTGCAAGGGTATGCTTTCGATCGTGATGTCTTCCAGCTCCATTTGGCCTCTACTGATGTTGTCCATGTATTCCACCTCAGCCCTCAGGTCATCAAACTTGATGGGGAAAAAGCCATCTCCCATTTTCGTATCAAAGGTTGATCTGAGGCCTCTCATACAGGTTGGATACCCGTCTATCTTGATTCTCGTAGAAGGATCATAAAGCGGCTGAAAGAATGGGAAACCTATAATGTGATCCCAATGAATATGGGTTATCAGGAGGTAAAGGTCAACCGCCCCCCCTTCCTTCATAAGCTCATAGCCGAGCGCCCTAATACCCGTGCCTGCATCAACTATGAGTTTTTTTCCGCCCCCGAGTGTGATCTCCAGGCAGGTAGTATTACCGCCATATTCAATTGTATCCCGTCCTGGCACGGGTATGGAGCCTCTGGTACCCCAGAATTTGATCCTCATAATCTCTTCCCCCGATCGGAATAGCCAAATACTCCCTGCTGCCAAAAAAGTGGACAAGACTGTGGAATTATGGTTAAATCCTACAAAAAACAAGCGCCAGCAATATGTTAGCCCTCTAAAAGCCGGACATGCGTATGGAGGCTAGGCCCGAGGGTTCTTTTTTGAACTCCGCCTTTCGTGGCGGTAAAGATCAGGGTTGTTTGTGGGCCCACGGATACCCGCAGACTGCCAAGGAGCAACAAAAATATTTATTTATGTTATCCTGCGCTTTGTGTCAATTCAAAAAGATAACCAAGACTGATTTGAAGAAAGCAATATCCTCCCCCAGGGGCCCCATAACCAGTTCGATGACATGGCTAATAGGTTTCGCCTTGTCTCTCGTCTTGTCTTACCCCCTTGCGGTCAGTGCCTCGGACGAGACCCCTTATCATCAGGTCCCCGGCCTTATAGACCTGCGCAGCAGTTTCAGCGACGGTGCCCACGGGATCGAGGAGCTGGTGCGGATTGCCAGATCAAGGGGATTCAAAGTCCTGTTCATCAACGACCACGACAGGATATCAGTGTCTTACGGGCTTCCTCCATTCAGGAGGATAGTCAAGTATACCAGGGAGTATCCTTCCATTGCGACCCACGGAACAGAGAAGTACCTCAATGCCATAAGGGTGGCGGCTGCCAAGTACCGGGATACCATTATCATTCCAGGGTGCATCACATCCCCCTTTTACTACTGGACAGGTTCCTGGGTGAGAGGAAACCTGACTCTACGGGAATACGATCGCAAGATGTTGATCCTCAACTTTGAAAAGCCTGAGGACTACGAAGGTATACCCAGCATCGGTAACGACTTTTCCCTGAGGTATACCAAGACCCTGCTGCCAGGAGTCGGCTTGTTCCTTGTTCCTCTTGTAATAGGTGTGATCTTTTTGAAATGGAAGGGGCGGTACCGCCTCATGGGGATAGCCATTATCATCATTTCCGCCCTTGCTATCATTGACTACAACCCTTTCAGGGGTTCCTTATACCACCCTTACGCGGGTGACCAGGGCATAGGTCCCTACCAGGAACTGATCAATTATGTCAGGGAGCGCGGGGGGTATAGCTTCTGGAACTACCCTGAGCAGAGATCGGGCATAAGGCGCCAGGGCCCTATCAGGGTAAGCACTCCCCCCTACCCCCAGGTGATCCATGAATCTCAAGACTACACGGGTTTCGCAGCGATTTACGGTGACAGGATAACCCTGATCGACCCGGGGAGGGAATGGGACAGGGTCCTGAACGAGTTTTGCGCAGGGGAGAGAAGACGAGCCCCTTGGGCAATATCCACGGCGGATTTTCATGAAGAAGGCCGCTGGGGCCTGAAACTCGGGGCCTATCCCACCACGTTTCTGGTGAGGGAGTTCTCCAAAAAGGCCATTCTGGAGGCCCTGGAGAAAGGTAGGATGTATTGCTCTCGTAGCGACGGCCGCAAATGGCCGAGGCTCGACTACTTCCATGTGTCTTCCACAGACTCAGGCAGGGCATATATGGGAGAGACCCTGAATGCCTCGTCATCCCCACTGATCAAGTTCAAGGTATCCTATTACCCGGAAACACCTGCGCCCATAACCATATTGCTTATCAGGGGAGGCGAACTCGTAGAGACATTCACCGGAAGGGCACCGCTGGAAATAGAATACGTCGACAGGAGCGTAACTCCCGGCAAGATGACCTTTTACCGGATAATGGATGGGAAAAAACATCTCACATCAAATCCCATATTCGTTGTTTACCGAATCCCCTAGTTGCCGGTGAACCGCCCTGATTCCATCTTCCCGATGGCGGAAAAGATTCCATTGGTTTGTCTTTAGCAACAAAAAGCTATGTGTGGAATTTGCGGAAAAATCGATCTGAGTGGCAGGTGCATAGATGAAAGCCTCTTGAGAAGGATGTGTCATTCCTTTGCTCATCGCGGCCCGGATGATGAAGGCATTCTTCTCTCTCCCCCCATAGGCTTGGGGCATCGCAGATTGAGCATCATAGACCTTTCACCTGCCGGTCATCAGCCCATGTGCAATGAGGATGGGACCGTCTGGCTCGTGTTCAACGGAGAGATATATGATTACATGGAGTTGAGAAAAGAGCTCTTGTCCAGGGGTCACCGTTTGAAGAGCAAGACGGACTGTGAAGTTATCATACACCTGTACGAAGAAGAGGGAATAGATTGCCTGGGGCGCCTGAACGGGATGTTCGCCTTTGCCCTCTGGGATGCAGCCCGAGAGAAACTCATCCTGGGGCGAGATCGGCTGGGCATAAAACCTTTGCACTTTTTCTGGGACGGCCGGAAGCTCCTTTTCGCTTCAGAGATAAAGGCCATACTCTGCGACCCAGAGGTCCCCAGGGAGATT
>JAFDIC010000282.1 GCA_019308525.1 Deltaproteobacteria bacterium | reverse complement strand
CGCCCCTTTGTTTACAAGGAAATAGGGTTTCGGCCTGTTGAACCTGCTGAGAGGGAAGATCAGGAGGTCCTCAGGATGGACCCTGATAGCCAGGAACCCCTTCAAATATGGTTGCTTGATCCAGGGAAACTGGCAAAGCCCGGTGAGGTGATTAACAAAGGAGAGGCCAGGGAGTTGATCCGAAGGGGAGTTGTGGGGGAGATATCCAGGCTGGTTCACCTGGGACGGCAGAATAAGGCCCTGATAGGGCAAAGGCCCCTGGAGGAAAGGGATATTGCCGTGCTGGTCAGGAGAAACCGGGAAGCCGAGCTCATACAGAAAGACCTGTCGGCCCTTAACATACCAAGCATTGTATACAGCTCGGCCAACCTCTTCGAGTCCCACGAGGCCCTGGAGCTGGAAAGGGTACTGGCGAGCATCGTGGAGCCAGGCAATGAAGTCCTTTTCAAGGCTGCCCTTTCAACGGATATGCTGGGCTTGAAAGGAGAATCCATAGAGATTTTGATGGGAAATGACAGGGAATGGGAAAGGCGTCTTGTACAGTTTCGGGATTACAACCTCATCTGGCAGGAACAGGGCTTCATAAGGATGTTTCGTACCCTGCTCTTGAGAGAGGGGGTGCTCGTGCGCCTCATGGCTTACAGGGACGGAGAACGACGCTGCACCAACCTGCTGCACCTGGAGGAGACACTGCACAGGATATCAACAGAGAAGAAGCTCGACATGACAGGCCTGTTTAAATGGCTCGCGGAACAAAGAAGCCCTGGTACCCGGAAGCTCGAAGAACACCAGTTGCGCCTGGAAAGTGATGAAAATGCGGTAAGGATAATCACCATGCACAGGTGCAAGGGCCTGGAGTATCCGGTGGTGTTTTGTCCCTTTACCTGGGATGGCTCCCTGGCAAGGAAAGGAGAAGATCTCATCTTCCACGACAAGGACGACGAGATGCGTTTGACCCTGGACCTTGGATCCGGCGTGGAAGAACACCTCTTAAAGGCGGAAGAGGAGTCCCTGGCCGAAAACCTGCGACTACTTTATGTCGCCCTCACCCGGGCAAGGAATCGCTGCTACCTTGTCTGGGGGAGGATAAATGAGTCTGAGACATCCGGGCCCGCATACCTTTTCTATTACAAGGATCCAGGAGAAGAAGCTGATATTGCCAGGAAGACCGGGGCGATCGTGAACTCCCTGAGTGATGAGGAGTTCTACAGGGGTCTGGCAGATATCCAGGAAAGGGCAGGGGGAGCAATAGGCATGTGCCATATTCCCCTGGATGATGCGCCTGCCCTTTCTCCTCGATTGGAAAGAGAGAGAGTCCTGGGGCCCAGGAGATTCAAGGGAGAGATCGACCGGCAGTGGAGGGTCTCCAGCTTTTCTTCCCTTGCCCACGCTCAAAGGCACGGAGAAGAACTGCCCGACTACGATGCAATAATTGAAAGCCAGGCACAAGAGACTGAGGTATTCGAAGAGGAAGAGGCAAGCCAGGATTCAGCGACCATATTTTCCTTCCCCAGGGGGACAAGGGCCGGAATCTTCTTCCATGATATCTTCGAGCACCTGGATTTTACCGCAGACTTGACCCTGGTCCGGGAACTGGTTTCCCGGAAGCTCGGGTCCTACGGGTTTGAAATCTCGTGGTTGGACGCGGTCTGCGAAATGATCCACCGGGTACTGTCCCTGCCCCTTGATCCGGGCGATGAGGGACTTTGCCTCTCAAAGATTCCGAACCAGGACCGGCTCAATGAATTGGAGTTCTATTTCCCTCTCAAGCAGATCTCCGTCGAGGGCCTGAGGGCCCTTTTTGTCAAGGGGTCCCACGGGGACTCACTGCAAAACTACCCTGAATACCTTGAAAGACTCGAGTTCTCTCCTGTCAAGGGTTTCATGAAGGGTTTCATGGACATGGTGTTCAGGTGGAAAGATCGTTTCTATCTCGTGGACTGGAAGTCCAATTTCCTGGGTCACAGGATAGAAGACTACGGACAGGAGGCTGTTTCCAGGGCCATGGAGGAAAACTTCTATCATTTCCAGTACCATATCTATGCGCTCGCCCTTGACCAGTACCTGGGATTGAGGGTCCCCGGGTACAGTTATGAAGAGAATTTCGGCGGAGTCTTTTATGTCTTTCTGCGCGGCGTAGACCATGAAAGGGGACCCGACTACGGCATATACAGGGACAGACCCCCCGAGCAATTGATAAGGGCATTGAGCAATAGCCTGATAGACAGGACTCCAGATCAAAAGAGACAGGAGGCCTGACGGAGACCAGTGAATTCTGGCAAGGGGAAAATCACCTTCATGGCGAACACTGAAGATCTGTATCTACTCCACGACAAGGGGATTCTCTCATACCTGGATATACATTTCGCGAGGTTGATCTCGCGACTGGCAGAGAAAAACCAATTCCTGGTCTCCCTGTCCGCGGCGCTGTTGAGCAGTCACACCAGGCAGGGACATATTTGCCTGGACCTCTCGGCCATGGCTGGGAAACCTTTACCAGCGCAGGAAAAGGAAGAGGAAGACTTCCTGTGCCCGGAACTGGAAGAGTGGGTTAGGGGGCTGGAGGAGAGCAGGGTTGTGGGAAGGCCTGGAGAGTACAATCCCCTGATCCTCGATGAAAGGGCCAGGCTGTACCTTTACCGTTACTGGGAATACCAGGAAAGACTGGCCGAATCGATAAGGGAGAGGGCAGAGGGGATTGATCTCCCCGGGGATCCTCGAATGTTCGAGCGCATGCTGTCCACTCTCTTTCCCGGAGATCCTTCCGACGGGGATGGGGACATGCAGAAGGTGGCCGCCTTTACCGCCCTTAGCAAGAGGTTCTGTGTCATCTCGGGAGGCCCGGGCACGGGAAAGACGACCACTGTAGCCAGGATCCTGGCCCTGCTCCTTGAACAGGGAGACGGGGCAAAGCCGCGGATCGCACTGGCCTCTCCCACAGGGAAAGGGGCGGCAAGGATGCAGGAAGCCATAAGAGAAGTCAAGAAGAGCCTCCCCTGCACGCAAGACATAAGAGACTCCATGCCTTCAGATGCCTCGACCATTCATAGGTTGCTGGGGCCCATCAAGGACAGTCCCTATTTTCGCCATAACAGGGAGAACCCCCTCTCCGTGGATGTGGTCGTGGTGGATGAGGCCTCCATGGTGGACCTTGCCCTGATGTCCAAGCTCGTCCAGGCGATTCCCCGGGGATCACGCCTGATACTGCTGGGAGACAAGGACCAGCTGGCATCCGTGGAGGCAGGAGCCATCCTGGGGGATATATGCGACGTGGAACCTTCATACACCTTTTCGAGCACCTTTTCCAGGGAACTCAGGCGGATGACAGGGTACAGTATCCCTGTTGAGGGGAAGGAGGCAAGGGGCATCAGGGAGTGCATAGTGCAGCTTGAAAAGAGTTACAGGTTCCCGCGGGACAGCGGCATCGCCCTGTTGAGTGATCATGTGAACAGGGGCGATGGGGATGCTGCCCTGGACTGCCTCATGAGCACGCACTACCAGGATGTCCACTGGAAACCCTTGCCCGAGCAAGGGGCCTTTCCAAGGGTGATGAGGGAGAAGATCCTGGCAAGCTACGGGGGTTACCCGGGAAGCTCAGACCCCGGTGAATGCCTTCGCATGTTTGAGCGATTCAGGATCCTTTGCGCCGTGAGGGAAGGGCCTTACGGGATAGGCGCTCTGAACCTGCTGGCGGAGAAGGCCTTGAAAGATAAAGGGGTTATCAGGCAGGAAAAAGGATACTATGCAGGGAAACCCGTAATGATCATCACCAATGACTACGGCCTCGAGTTATATAACGGCGATGTAGGCATTGTCTTGGAGGACCCGGAGGAGGGAAATGACCTCCGGGTCTTTTTTCCGGAAGCGGGCGGGGGCTTCAGGAAGATCCACCCTGCCAGGCTCCCGGAGCATGAAACGGTCTATTCTATGACCGTACACAAGAGCCAGGGCTCGGAGTTTGACAGGGTAGTCCTGATCCTGCCCGACCGGGATACACCCCTCTTGACCAGGGAACTCATCTACACGGCCATAACCAGGGCCCGGGAGTCCGTAGAAATATGGTGCAAGGAGGATATCTTTCGAGCCGCCGTGTCCAGGCGTACCGAGAGGAGGTCGGGATTGCGCGATGCCCTATGGAGGTAAGAGACTTCATGCCTCAGCAAAGGGAAAGGGGGGCAAAGCTAAACTACTGACAAAGTTGTCCACAGTTTAGGGGCCGTTGCCGAATCGTTCCGCTCCCTGATACTGTGAATCACCATTTCCCCTGTAGGAGCGACTTTCAGTCGCGAAAGACCGGTGCACAAGGCAGGCACTTGTGTTTGTAACTACAATCTGTTCCTGCATGTGGAAGGGCCCTCAGAAGATCTATAGCGGCGTAACAAAGATAGGGCATCACGGTATCCGCTGTTGTGGTCCCTAGGGGTCTTTTCTCAACGGGCTGCTGCTCAAAACCTGATCGAAGGCGATCAGCCCTCCCCAGGGGGTCTTTTCCCAAGGCCCAATATCGCTCCTGAGCCGTTCTCACGCCCCCATTATCCTTATAGGGGTTGCTCAATAGGACACAAGGGGTGTGGAGGCTTCGGTGGAGATGATCTTCTGGGGCTACTGTCGCCTTCGACAAGGTGTTAGGTGCCCTTGTAAGGACGTGGGAGAATTCTGATTGGGCCTTGGGAAAAGACCCCCTGGGGAGGGCTGATGGTAGAATCCTCACTGAGTCCGCTTTTGGGCAACAGCCTGTGTAGGTCTGACCCCCTTTTTTTCCAATGCTAGTTTTTTGAAAGCTCAGGCTCCGTGCCCGTGTTTTTATAATGGGCAAGCCATTTGCGAGCTTCCTCAAGGGACGGTTCCCAACCCCAGGGGCCCGGACCGCCCGCCACACCCAGCCTTCCGTCCTTGCGGACAAGGAAAAGCCGGTTCGGGTGGGCGTCATATGCCTCAGCCACATGGTTGTCCATGTCATCAATAATAGTTGGAATTGTGAGTTTTCCCTCAGCTATCAGGATTCGGGCGACTGAGCATCGCTCCCCGTAACTTCTGGGCTCCTTGATGCCCTTCTCGATGGCGTATGGCACGGGCCGCCTGTCGTCAATGGCATGGGCTTCGCTGATATAGACAATTCGAAACTCGGCGATATCTTTATAGTCCTGATACATTTTCTCCATATCGCTCACCGAGCGATAGAATGGAGGTCAGGTATAGCTGCCGAAAAGAAGGACCACGGGTCTCACACCCTTGAATGCTTCCATCTCAAACTCTTCCTTCCCATCCAGGGACTTAAGCTTAAAGGGTGGGGCGACGTCACCCACCCTGGGACCCTTGTCCTCTCGGGCGGGAAATCCTGGGGGAGGACCGCCCCTCTCCTGTGCTAAGGAAACTCCCCAGACCAGGACCAAAACGAGCAATGACACGATCAAGGGAAATATTTTTTCTTTCATAGCAAGGCCTCCTTTTCTCCCTTAATAAAGCCTCGTATTTGTTTGGCACACAGATAAGAATGATTCTCCCT